>DAITPI010000330.1:0-5280 GCA_036833655.1 Anaerolineales bacterium
ATCCACGGTGGTGGACAAGGTCGGCTATATTCTGGTACCCGGCAATGGTGATGTACGCAGCAACTCCTTCCTCTACGCTGGCGGTCTGGGTATTCTGAAGACCTCGGAGCACAAGGAAGAAGCCAAGCAGTTCATCGCCTTCCTGACCAGTGAAGCAGCGCAAAAGGACCACGCGATCAAAGGCGCCAACATGCCGACCCGCGTCGCGCTGTTCAAGGATCCGGACATCATTGCAGCCTGGCCTGGATTTGAGGATCTGGCTTCGCAGTTGAGTTACGGTGACTTTGTCCCGGCGGTTTCCTGGCTGGACGAGTTCCGTACGTCGGAAGCCACGGCGGTACAGGAAGTCATGGCTGGAACGAAAACACCGCAAGAAGCGGTCGATTGGTTGGTCACCGAAGCTGATCGTCTTCGCGCTCAATAATTGAGAACGCAAGTCGGCGGGGGAGGGATCTCCTCCCCCGCTTCCCTTTTTCGAATCATGTTTTGTGAGTGTATTTTATTTACAGTGTGTCATTGAAATCTTGGTTTAGATAGACGACAGTCAACGTGTAGTGCAAGGAATTATTCATATGGCATCTATCAAACGGTTGACCAGACAGCAACGGGAGGATTTGGGGACAGGAATCATCTTGATTGCTCCCGCAGCCATCATCATGGCGTTCATTACGATCTATCCCTTAGTGCGATCCTTTTGGATCAGCCTGCATACCTGGGATTTGATGAAACCGAAGCTTGGTCATCCGTTTGTTGGCTTTGAAAATTATCTCTATATTTTGCGGGATGAAAATTTCTGGCAGAGCGCTCGAATTACGTTCCTGTTCGTTATCGGGGCAGTTGCATTGGAGATCACCCTCGGATTGGCGCTTGCTTTGCTGCTTAACCAAAATTTCTGGGGTCGAAATGCGGTAAGAATGCTGGCATTGTTACCCTGGGCAATTCCCGGTGTGGTCAATGGGATCATGTGGAAATGGATTCTCAATCCTTCCTATGGCTCATTAAATGGCTTGCTGTATTCACTCGGCATTATCGACGAATATATTGTATGGCTTGGCAGCCCGAAGCTGGCTTTGTTTGTGGTCATCCTGGCGGATGTGTGGAAGGAGACTCCCTTCATTATGCTGCTATTTTTGGCGGCTCTTCAGACCATTCCCAGGGATCTCTATGAGGCAGCCATGGTGGATGGTTCAAATCCCTTCCAGTCTTTGTTTCGAATTACCATTCCATTAATTAGTCCGACTCTCTTTGTTGCCCTATCTTTGCGCACCATTTGGGCTCTCAAAAGCTTTGACCTAATCTATACCCTCACGGCAGGTGGTCCTTCGGGCGGGACAACGGTCGTTGGCTACTACACATATTTGAAGACATTCATAAATCTAAATCTTGGGCGTGGTGCAGCGGTGGCCTATTTGATGACACTGGTGGTAGCGGTCTTGGTAATTCTCTACCAAAGAGCACTCTATCGGGAGGTGAAGTACTAATGAAAACAGCCTCCTTGTCAGCACTCACCAGCGGAAAGTCTACGCGCAGGCAGGTGCTCCGCATTCAGAACTTGATTGGTCAGGCCATCATCTATATTCTGGTTTTGATGTTGGTATTCGCCGTGGTGGCCCCGTTTGCCTGGATGATTCTCTCGAGTGTATCTCCTCAGACCGAATTGTCTGCTGTTCCTCCTCACTGGATACCCAATGAGCCAACCCTGGATCGTTACCGCGCGCTATTCTCGGGTGCAGCTGGTGCCAGAGCAAGCTTGCCTGCTGGCGTCGAAAAATTCGTTCGTGGGTTTACGAACTCGATGGGCGTTAGCACCGCGACCACGATCATCTGTGTTGTGGCCGGTTCGATGGCCGCCTATGCTCTTGCACGCCTGCCTATTCCCGGCAAGAGTAAATTCATGGTTGGTATCCTGGGGTCACAGATGTTGCCCATCATCGTGGTGGTGATTCCTCTTTATCTCTTGATGCAACGATTCAAATTGATGGATAGCTGGCGAGGTTTGATTCTGTTGTATTCCGGGTTTATGTTACCAACTGTCATCTGGATCATGCATAACTATTTTCTGACCATCCCTCAAGACCTGGAGGAAGCCGCTATGATCGATGGATGTTCGCGAATCGGTTCGTTTGTACGCGTGATCCTACCACTCTCTGGACCAGGCCTCGTAGCTGTTTCGGCCTTCACTTTTCTGTCATCCTGGAATGAATTCTTTATGGCACTGATCTTTACAGCCTCTAATGCCAAGACCATACCGGTCGTTGTTACAGAATTTAGTTCACAGTTTGGTACCGATTATGGGTTGATGGCTACAGGTGGAGTTCTCGGCTCCATCCCTCCGTTAATCCTTGCTTTTCTCTTGCAGCGTTATATTGTTGCCGGATTGACTGCCGGTGCAGTAAAAGGATAATGAATAAACAGCCACAGCGAACAATTCCCGAGGTGGCTGTTTGTAACACGCGGAAAATATCTGAAGAAAGCCCCTGCTCTGCGATCAGCGTTTCCAGGTCTGCCTGGCAATTGTGAGAAGCGCCAGCAAGCAAACACGATGGGAAAGGTGATTTTAGAACAGACTTGTAAAGATCTGCGGCAATACATTGGGCCCCATTCGGATGTTTCTTGTCGACTGGGCTTTTTACGAATAAAAGACCACGTGATATCCGAGCATCTCATCCCCTTCGTATTCGAATTTTGCGGAAAAGAATTTTCCCTCCTGGATCCATGGCATGAAGATATGGTCGCTTTGCCATAGACTCAGACTCAGTACCTCTTTATCTGGAATCCACTCCAGTCTGCCTTCGGGGGAATCGATCAGCTCGCCGCTGAAATCGGTGGCCGTAAAGACGAACACATACCAGTCATTGCCTTTGAATCTGGGGAACATGAGCAGCCCACACAATTTTGGATCTCGGATGAGCAATCCCGACTCTTCTAGCACTTCGCGGATCACACATTCTTCCGGCGTTTCGCCTGCCTCGAACTTTCCTCCCAGCCCGTTCCACTTGCCCTCATGGATATCGTTGGCTTTCTTGTTGCGATGCACCATGAGTGTGCAGCCATGGTGTTTGATGTAGCAGAGAGTGGCGAGGAGCATAAAGTCTCTTTGGCGCGGCGCGCTCGAAGCGGCATATCACGCAAAACATGCTCTGCGCAAGTCAAACGCGCTTCGTCTGCGTTCCTCAAAAAACATTCGTCACTGCGCTCAGCGCGAGGAGAATGGGAACATCTCTTCCAGCCCGCGCCAGATGTCATTGCGCCAGGCGGTGTAGTTGTGACCCCCGGAGAACTCGCGGTAGCGGACGTTGTATTGCCGCTTGTCCAGCAGGGCGACCATGCGGCGGTTGTCTTCCAGCAAGTCCTCCAGCGTGCCGACGTCCATCCAGATCTTGAGGCTGCGGGCGTGGCTATGACGCACAAGGTCCACCACGGCAAAATCGCGTCCTGCCCAGGAGAAGATGCCGGACTGGCAGAGCACCTTCCCGAAAATCTCAGGCATGCGCAGGCCAGTGTACATGGACATCAATCCGCTGGCCGATGCGCCGAGCACGCCATATGCGGCAGGATTCTGCTCGACGTTCAAAAGCCGCAGGTGCCGGCGCGCCGCCGGCAGGATCTCGCCTTCCAGCCAGGCAAGGGTCGCGTCCGAACAGAAGTATTCCACGGTGCGACGGCTCTTTCCGTTTGGCAGGAAAGCCATCGCGATCGGGCGGATGCGTCTGTCCACGATCAGGTTGTCGACAATGGTGGCAAGCCGGGCGCGGTGCAGGTATTCGGATCCATCGTAAACAACCAATAACGGCACAGCGCTGCTGACGGGCGGCTTGTAGAGATAGATATCGCGCTGCGCATTGTCCTGCAGAAAGCCGGCGTCGACGCGGTGGCGGGATATGGTCCCTGTACGCACGTCCGCCCGGCGCACAGAGAAAGGAGACGGCATTGCTTCCGGCATATAGAAGAAGTTGTTGCGATCCCCGAATCCATTGGAGACCGTGCGGTGGTTCAGAGGATCGAGGAGCCGTTCTCCCGAGTCGGGATGCTGGAAGAAATATTCCACGTAGGCATCGCGCGGCACGCTCAGGGAGCAGGACCAGAACGTCTGGCCGGAGCCGGAGGAGAGGCGTTTGAAGGTCCGGGGGCGATCCTCCCAGCCGGTCACATCGCTGACCAGCTGAGGCGCGCTTTCCCCCTGCCAGAAGAGGGTGGCGCGGTTCCCCTGGATGACCGGATTTCCCGACTCCAGGGCGCGGCGGATGCTCGAATTCGAAGGCGTCATTTGCTGAAGGTCCCCATCAGCTCTGCCTGCGCCAGGACGTGTCCCTCCATTTCCCGAAGCACCTGTTCCTTGGAGGCGCCGGGCAGGAGGCTGATCAACGTGTCGAGTGCATACAGCTTGAAGTAATAGCGGTGGGTGCCGCTCGGCGGGCAGGGTCCGTCGTAACGCATATTGCCTGAGGAGTTCTTGCCCACGTAAACCGCCTCCGGGTCTACGTTCTTGCCGGTAACCGGCATGTCTTCCGGCAGGCTGCGCCGGTCGGCAGGGATGTTGTAAAGCACCCAGTGCACCCAGGTGCCCATCGGCGCATCCGGGTCGTCCACGATCAGCGCAAAGGATTGCGTGCCAGATGGCGGATCGGACCACGCCAGCGCCGGAGAAATGTTTCTCCCCAGGCAGGAGTATTTCGCAGGGATGGATTGTCCGTTGGCGAATGCATCGCTGGTGAGTGTAAGGGACATGGTTGCCTCCGTTGCGGGTGTCATGGAAGAGACTGGCGACTCAGAGGTGGCCGCCGTGGAAGTCTCGGTTGCAGGTCGAGATGTGGCAGGCATGGAAGTAGGAGCCGGGGCACAGGCTGCCATACCCGTAAGGAATACAACGATCAAACCATAAAGAATGAACTGTCTCTTCATAAATTTTCTCTTCGCACTCCGGGGAACTGCAAGATGAAATCCGGACCATATGCCAGGGAGGGGGTCTGGAATCCGGGCTTCCACTCACCGTTGAGGATCCGCTTCATGATCTCCACCGTGGTGAGGGCAGTGCAGGTATATCCCTCGGGGCTGGTCAACTTGGCGACGGCGCGGCCTCGATTCGGGTCCGTCACTTCGCCAACGAAGACAGCAGATGCCTTCCTTCTCTTTTCCGGGTCGGGCCCCTTGATCAGCATATTGACGAGCGCCTTGAGCAAGCCCTTGACAGGACGGTTATAGAGCACGGGTCCCAGCACGCGCAGAGAGCGCATCAGGCTGATCGTCCGCTCGGGGAAGGCAATATAGGTCTCGATGTTG
>DAITPI010000331.1:0-5263 GCA_036833655.1 Anaerolineales bacterium
TTGGCATTGAGATCTTTGGCGTACCCAACCCGGCCACGTTGGAGAAAATGAGAAAAATAGCGGGTTCGGGTGTCGCTGTGAGCCTCAGTCCCAATTACATCGGTGGCTTTGTTCGATAGGCTGAGAATTTCAGCAGGAGAAAACGATGGCACCGCAGTTTGAATCAACGCAGGTAATCGATCGACCCATTGATAAGGTGTTTCACTTCTATGCGGTGGACCATGTTCGCAATCACCCCCGCTGGGATTCAGACATCGAACTCTGGCTGGATTCGGAGGCTCCCATTGGCGTGGGGACGATCATCCACAGGCGGAACAGGCGCAGCGGCACCCCTGTCGAAGGGACGATGGAAGTTGTGGAATTTGAACCAAATCGCGTGCTTGCCATGATTATCCATGACGGTCCGGCGGTCATGCACGGCAGGACAACATTCGATGCAATCAGTGATCATGAGACCAGAATCACCACCATTATTGATATACCCTGGATGGACGAAAACACAGACAAGACTTTTATGAACGGTCGATTGGAACATTCTGCTCAGGTCAGGAAGCAACTTATGGAGTCTGAGTTGTAGGAATTCCATCCGACATCTTCCTGATGGACAAATCTTTCGGAGGAATATATGACATCCGGCAAAGTGCTTATCATAGGAGGGGGACCCGCGGGTCTGGAAGCCGCGCGGTCGGTGGCAGAGCTGGGCGGGGAAGCGATCCTGATCGAAAAGCGCGAGCGACTGGGTGGCACACCCGATCGCGAGAACTATGCCAAGCTGACGCATCACTGGCGGGACGCCTCGGAAGCGATGGCGGAGCTTGCCGCTTCGGTCACGGGCAACCCGGGCGTGGAAATCAAGTACCAGGCCGAGGTGAAGTCCATCGAAGGGGATGAAGGCAACTTCACGGTGCAGATCGAGACGGGCGGACTTGCCGAGTCCCTCCACGCGGGCGCGGTCATTGTTGCGACCGGTTTCCAGCACTTCGATCCGGGTCGTGCCACGCAATACTACAACTACTACTCCTTCCCCGACGTCATCACATTGACGGACCTCGAAAAGATGTTGAAAGAACAGCATGTGGTGCGTCCCTCGAACGGCGAGGCGCCCCAGAAGGTCGCCTTTATCCAGTGTGTGGGCTCGCGCGACCGCCAGATTGGCAACGAGTACTGCTCAAAGGTTTGCTGTGGCATCGCCAGCAAGCAGGCGATCGAGGTGCGCCAACAGTTGCCCGACTCCAGGGTCTTCATTTTCTACATCGACATGCGCATGTATGGCTACTGGGAGAACGAGATTTACTGGCCCGCCCAGGAAAAGTACAAGGTCAATTATGTCAAAGGCGTGATTAGCGAAGTGTTGCCTAAAGGTGGGCAGCTTCTGGTGCGTGGCGAAGACACAACCATGTCGCGCCCGATGGAAGTGACGATGGACTTGATCGTGCTCTCGGTGGGCATGGAGCCCAGCGCGGGGACACGTGCGATCGCGCAGATCCTCGGCATTCAACAGAACAAGTACGGTTTCATTGAGGCGGGCGGCGCGGGTGGGCTGGACCCGGTTGCCACTTCACGTCCGGGAATCTTCGTGGCTGGCGCCGCTGCCGGTCCCGCAGACCTGGATGACTCGATCTCGCGCGCTGGCCTGGCTGCAGCACGCGCGGTGGCGTCGCTGCGCAGAGTGCGGGTGTTGGTGTAATGTGACATCATGGTGTCGCCTCAGAGCGAGCTAAAGCGCGCGGCACACACGCTTATGGAACCGCAGCGGCAGAGCCACATCATCAAGCACAAGACGGGACCGGATGATCCCGAGTTGCAGGCGAGTCTGCAGGAGGCGTTGAGGCAGGTTTCGCCGGAGGATGTGATCGCGATCGCCGATGAGCTGGCGGGACGAGCCGGCCGACTCTTTTCGGGACTGGAAACGAATCCTGCCAAACTGGCGGGTTCCCTTGCCGAGATCGCTTCCGCGGTCACGCACACGCGCGCGAACGCGCGAACGCTCGTGAACATGTTTACGCAGGATGATTACAGGCTGTTTGCCGAGCTGCTGGCCGGCGGAGAGCCAGCGCCGGTACGGGTAGCAATGCTGGTGGAAAGACTCAACGCCCTCGACACACGGCTGGCGCTCGAGCTTGCCACCGGTCTCCTGCATAACACCTCTCCAAATGACTATTGGCTCTGGACGCGCTGGCTCTGGGATCCGACCACGGGCACGGGTATCCTGCCACTGCTCGCAGGGAGTACGCATAATCTCCTGGCGACCAACATTGCCGACGGGTACTCCCGAGTGGGCGCCGTCACGGCGATGAGCATCAAGTTTGGCGAGGGAACGGGCCTCTGGACGGACGAGCTTGTCAGCGATGAGCAGCGGGCCGCTTTCGCCAACAGCGCCTTTCTGGCCTGCGCGTACACCGTTTACATGTACGGTTCGACGAGCTGGCGTCTCAGTCGTGATTTCAACGAGTTGCTGCCCTCGCTGCCCAACATGGCGAGAAGGTTGTTAGGGTTGCCGAAGAGAAAAGATTAATGTCATTGCGAGGGCAGAGCCCGAAGCAATCTCCTGATTAAACGGAGAAAGCCCTTCCCGCAGGTGCGCTTACAAAACGGGAGATTGCTTCTCGAAGACTTGCAATGACAGGAATGAGGATTCATGCCTGGTCCAATCAAAGCCACGATTGTGGAAAAAGAACATGCAGTTGTTGATGGCGTGGATATTTCGGGTCACTGGAACCGCATGTTCGAGCAGCGGACGATCTTTGAGTACACACCGGACCTGATTGAGAAGATCGCCGATATCCCAAACGCGGAGTCCTTTGCCAATTGTTACCAGTGCGCCAAGTGCGTGCCGGTGTGCCCCGTGGACGTGGTCGGGAACTATGGTCCGCGCAAGTTGTATCGCTATGCCCAGACCGGTGTGGACCTGACCGAAGCCCCCGAGCTTTGGCTGTGTACTACATGTGCGAACTGTTTGCGGGTCTGTCCCAAAGAAGTGGACATGGTCAAGATCATGCCTGCGGCGCGTGAGCAGGCGATCCTCGACGGCAAATTTGTCCCGCCGGAACTGCAACAGGCATTTGAGAATACCGCCAAATCGGGCAACCCGCTGGGGCAGCCCCAGCGCAAACGCGACGCCTGGATCCAAAATGCCGGCGTGTCCGTGCCGGTCATCAAGGACCTGAGTCGCCCGGTGGACGTGCTCTGGTATGTGGGATCCTATCCTTCCTATCACCCGCGCGGCATCGATGCCGCCTCAGCCGCTGCCCGGATCTTCACTGCTCTGGGCATCGACTTTGCCATTCTCGGCAAAGAGGAAAAAGATGACGCTGACTCGCAGCGCCTGGCTGGCGAGAAGGGCCTCTTCGAGATGATGGCGGAGTACAACATCGAGACCTTCAACAAATACGAGTGGAAGGAGCTGGTAGTGACGGGCCCGCATGAGCTCAATGCGTTCAAGAATGTCTATCCCAAATATGGCTTCGAGCGACCGGTTCTGCATTACACCACCTTCCTCGCCCGCTACCTGGACCAGCTCAAGCCGCTGCTCAAGCATGAGGTCAAGGTCAAAGTGACGTATCACGATCCGTGCTACCTGGGCCGGCACAACGGCGAATATGAGGCGCCGCGCAAGTTGCTGGAAGCGATCCCCGGCGTAGAGCTCGTGGAAATGAGCCGGAATCGCGAAAACGGATACTGCTGCGGCGGTGGTGGCGGCGGCATGTGGATGGACTCCTTCACGGCGAAGCACACCAAGATGCGCCTCTCTGAAAAGCGCGCTATGGAAGCCGCCTCCACGGGCGCGAATGTGCTGGCCGTGGCCTGTCCCTTCGAGGTCTCGCGCTTCGAGGATGCGGTCAAGTCCACAGGGAATGAGCATGTATCGGTAAACGATATTTTGGAGTTATTAGATCGGTCGATGAGAGGTAACCTCGCTGGTTGAGCGCAAGCAGTCGAAACCAACTTTAACATGCGCAACAAAGATTTTTCAAATGTGGTGGTTTCGATATGCCCCTCGAGAAACACTCGGGGTACTCAACCACCGGAGTAAAAAGTAATAGGAGAGAGATTTGCATGAACATAGTCGTAGCAATCAAACACATACCTAGCATTGCCGATGACCTGCCCGTCAAGGGCAACAACGTGGACTTCGACTCGGTGGATTTCGTGCTGAATGAGTTCGACGAGCAGTCCATCGAGCAGGCAGTGCTGGTCAAGGAAGCCATGGGTGGGACGGTGACCGTCATCGGCGTCGACCTGATCGGGGAGCTGGATAGCGTGCTGCACCTCGCCCTGGCAAAGGGCGCCGATCGGGCCGTCAAAATCACGGCCGACGAGCCCGGTGCGGATTCGCATATGCAGGCCCGCTGGCTGGCGGAGGCGATCAAAGCCATGTCTCCGGATCTGGTCTTCGCCGGAGTGCAGGCGTCTAATGACCTTGATGGTCAGATTGGACCGATGATCGCCGCGTATCTCGACGTTCCCTATATCGGGGGAGTGAGCTCGGTCGAAGTCACCGACGGGACTGCCATGGTGACCAAGGAATTTGCAGGGGGCAATGCGGGAAAGTACTCCGTCCGTCTGCCCGCGGTGATCGGTGTGCAGGCTGCAGCGAAGCCACCACGTTACGCGCCCATCAGCAAAGTCAGGCAGGTTGCCCAGACAGCCACAGTCGAACAGCTGGCGCCCGCCGGGGAAGCCAGCGCAGGATTGACGCTGAAGAAGATGGCTCCGCCCGTGGTGACAGGTCATGCCGAGATGATCGAGGGCTCACCGAAAGAGGTCGCGGCGAAGATCGTGGAACTGTTGAAGAGCAAGGGATTAGCATAGTTCGGTGGTCGAGTAGTCACGCATGTTCGTCGCGGGACGTATCGAGACCACCACGTAACTTGTAAACAAAAGTTTTCTTGAAACGTGCTGGTCTCGATACACCCTTCGCAACAATCGCTCAGGGCTACTCGACCAGCGGGTAGATAGATTAGGAGAATTTATGAGCAACGATGTCTTTGTGATCGCAGAACAAATGGACGGCAATATTGCCGATATCTCGTTTGAAATGGTGGGGAAGGCAAAGGAACTTGCGGCAGCCTGGGGCGGACAGGTGGTTGCGGTGGTTCTGGGCAGTAGCATAGCAACCGATGTCTTTGCTTCGGATTCCACTTTGTATGTGGATGACTCGGGCCTTGCCCAGTTCAACCCGGAAGCCTATGGTAAGGTGATTGAGGCGCTCGTGCAGGAGAAGTCGCCGCGCCTGGTCATGTTCGGCTGGACCGCCACCGGC
>DAITPI010000332.1:0-5160 GCA_036833655.1 Anaerolineales bacterium
TCCGTCTGGCTTCGGGACTTCGCCGACCTCAGCCTCCATGCAGACAGCCATCGAATGCGCAATGGCAGTAAGGCGCTTTGTGATGGCGATGTTCTCCGCCAGGGATAACCCGTCGCCATCGAACATCACCGATGTGAAGCCTAAGGCGATGGCTTGCAATACTTCGCTCTCCGTGCCATGATCCAGGTGCAGAGCGATCGGCACAGTGACGCTTTGCGCGGCGATCTTGCCCAGAGCGGCGATATATTTAAGGCCTTGAATTTCATTGCCGCTTCCCATATAGCTCAGCGCCCGGTGACTGACCTGGATGATCGCGGGCGCCTCCTCCGCCCGGGCCGCGGCAACAATCGCCTGCACTTGCTCCATGTCGGTCGCGTTGAACGCGCCGACCGCCCAGCCTTCGCGCTGCGCGCGCTGAATCCACGGCAGGATGTTCCGCAGAGTCATTCTGCTTCCCTTGGGCTGAGGATGATCTTCTGATGAGCTAGCTGGTGTGCACCCAGTTTTTCGAACACCTCGGGCGCCCTGGAAAGTGGGAACCGATGCGAGATGAGCGATTCCATATCCAGGCTGCCATCGAGTAGCGCGGCAATCGTCTCTGTCCATTCGTGCCCCGGGAAGGGCGCCGAATACGACATGAAACAGCCGACAAGGCTGATCTCCCGGCGCATCATGTTCTCGATGAAGATCAATGGCAGGCACTGGTCCAGTGGCTGGTTGCCGGCGAGGACCACCTTGCCGCGCGGCCGCGTAATGGATATGGTTTGTTGCAGCACGGAGGGCACACCGCTCGCCTCGAGTGTGAGGTCCGCGCCATCGCCCAGCAGGCGTTGCACCTCTTTCGCCACGTCCAACTTTAAAGGATTGAGCGTCACATGCGCGCCGACCTTCGCTGCGATCTGCAGGTTTTCCTCCAGGATATCGCTGACAAGGATCTGCGAGGCGCCCAGGATGCGCAGCCATTGCACAGCCATTAAACCCACGGAGCCTGCACCCAGCACGATCGCCGTCTGTCCACGCTGGAAATCTCCCAGCGACAACATGTGCCGCGCCACCGTCGAAGGCTCGATCAGGGCAGCATGCTCAAAGGCGAGGCCATCTGGCAGGATGAACGTATTCCGCTCCGGCAGGTCCACATACTCCGCAAAGCCGCCGGGTTGACGGGAACCGATAAACGAATAATTGTGGCAGGCGGAGTAGTAGCCCCGCTGGCATTGCTCACATTCGAAACAGGGCACGAGAGGGATAATGGCGGCATGCCTGCCCAGATACTCCTCACTGACGCCCTCGCCGACGCGGTCAATGATGCCTGAGGTCTCGTGCCCCAGGATCATAGGGTACATACGATGCCCATCCACGTACCGCTTGATATCGGAGCCACATACGGAAATGGCATGGACTTTCAAACGAACGTGTCCCGGGGCAGGTTCGGGAGTCGAGACATCTTTATAAGTCAGGACTCCCTGATTCTCAAGCACAGCGGCTTTCATAAGCAGATTCTCCACTTCCATTTAGTCTGGGTGCCTGTGCACAATCCTATCGAGGCGCGCAAAATCATCCATCAGTTTTCTTGACACGCTTCGATAGACCGCGAACAAGTCCTCGTACAAAGCATGATTCGCCATAGACGGTTCAAATACCTGGCGTGCCGGGAGCAACTCGGAAACGCAGGCGCCGATATCCTGGCACAACCCAACCCCGTAAGCGGTCATCGCAAATAGTCCAAGGCTGTGACCTCCCTCGCCGCCATCGGAACGCCGGGCGACAATGAACGGCTTGCCATAGATATCTGCTTTGATCTGGCACCAGACCGCACTCTGGGTCGCGCCGCCGGAGCCCAGAAACTCATCCACGACTGCTCCACGCTCCGCGGCAATCTGCAGATTATCGTAGACGGCAAAGGCGCATCCCTCCATGATAGCTCGCAGGATATCCGCCCGGCTCGTGCTGTAGGTCAGCCCAAAGAAGACACCTCGCACGATGCTGCTCCATAAGGGAGTCCGCTCACCCGCCATGTATGGCAAAAAGATCAAGCCATTGGCTCCAGGTTTGGACGTGCCCGCCTGCCTGCTAAACAGCTCGAATGGATTCTCGCCGAGCAGATGGCTGGCGCTCACCTCCGCCGCCCCAAGCTGGTCCCGAAACCAACCGAGCGAGCCACCCCCGACGGTTCCGGCCTGCAGCAAATATTGTCCGGGGATCACATGATGGGAGAAGATCAGGCGCGGCTCCACGACGACATGGTCCAGGCTGATGCCTACGCCGCCTGCCTGTCCACCCTGTTCGTTGGTTTGCCCGGGCCGGGTGACGCCGGAACCCAGGGCGCCGACCGCGGCATCCAGGCAGCCCGCGATCAAAGGGATGCCTGGCTTCAGCCCGGTCTGTCTGGCTGCCACCGGGCTTACGGCGCCCACGATTTCTGTGCTTCCGCACAGGCGCGGCATTTTCTCCAGCGGAACGCCGATCGTTTTCGCGGCTTGCTTGTCCCAACATGCATTTCGAATGTCAAAAAAGTGATAGCCATATGCCTGGGTGTGATCGCAGACGAATTCCCCTGTAAAGCACGAGACAAGGAAGCCAGTGGCATCGAGAAACTTGTAAGCGGCGTGGAAGATGGCAGGACGGTTTTTCTTGAGCCAGATCAGCTTCGGCGTAATGTAGGCGGCATCCAGAGGATTGGCATCCAGGTCCACCAGGCTTTGCGCTTCCGGCAAAGATTTAAGCCAGTCCGTCTCCTGCTCCGCGCGCCGGTCCAGCCAGATCATGGCCGGGTGCAGAGGAGCTCCCAGGCGGTCCACCGGGATCAGGGTCCAGCCGACCGCGTCGACGCCGATCCCTGCGATCGAGGCCGGCTCCACCCCACTCGTCGCAAGAACCGACCGGATCGTCTCACAGACTGCCAGCCACCAGGTCTGACCGTCTATCTCCGTCCATAGCGGCTCGGCGCGTCGCAGGTCATACGCGGCCGAGGCGTGGGCAACCAGCTGACCCGTCTCGGTCCACAACGAGGTCTTTGTGCTGGAGGTCCCTACATCCACGGTGAGGATAGTTCGAGTTGCCACAGGTCATGCCCCTGCAATCTGCCCATCCAGGTCCCAGAGATCCTCCCAACCCTTGGCGCTTTCCCAGAGGAAGACCTGGCCTTTGATCAGGCGGTTGTTCTTATCGATGCCGGCAATCTCTCGCATCGCTTCCTCAGTCAGAGGCTCGCTCAGTGCCGCATTGAGATTGCTCCAGTACTGTTCCGGAGCAATCGAGAATGGGATCGGGATCTGCCCGCGCTGCACCGCCCACTTGATGCAGACGACCGCCGGGTGGACATTCAGCCTCCGGGCAATCTTTAGGATGACCGGATCCTCAATATCAACCGTATCCTCGGGAGTCTTGTCGCGCTCGGGCCGCATCGGAGAGCCGATCGGCGCGAAGCCAATCGCCGCCAGCCGATGCTCAACGCAGTAATCGAACAGCTCGGGCTGCTGGAAGTGCGGATGTAGCTCCATCTCATTGGCGGCAGGCTTGATCTCCGCATCCCGCAGCAATAACTCCAGTTTAGCAATCGTCATATTCGACGTCCCGATGTGCCGGACCAGGCCCATTTCCACCAGCTTTTCCATCTGTCGCCAGGTCTTCATAAAGTTCTCGTGGATGTAGGGAACGGCATGCGGGTCGCGAGAACTGACATCCACGCCCTGCGCATGGTGATTCGGGAACGGCCAGTGAATGAGGTACAGATCCAGGTAATCGAGTTGCAGATCTTCTAGGGTCTGCCTGCAAGCGGGAATCACGTCTTCTTCCGCATGTTTATTGTTCCAGAGCTTGGAGGTGATCCACAGCTCTTCACGGGGGATGCCGCTGCTCACGATCGTTTGAAAGGAAACGCCGATCTCCTTTTCATTCCCGTACACAGCCGCACAATCGAAGTGGCGGTACCCGATGGCGGCAGCGCCCAGCACAGCTTCCGCGATCTGGTCCGCGGTAAAGCGATCGGAGCCAAAAGTCCCCAGCCCGACGGCGGGTAGCCTGGCGCCTGTGTACAGTGTTCGATGGGGCACCGACCGGGGGTCGATCTTTTCAAGTGAGGTGTTCATGCATATTCTCCTTCATCAGGTGTGTATAGCAACGTGATCGGCATCAGCCGAAAGATACTTCGCGATTTCAGGCATCGCGATCAGGACGGGGACCGATGGACTGGCGTTCTATGATTCTGGCGGGCAAAACAAGCTCCTCATACCCATCCGAGAGCTCACCTGAAATCCGTTTCAGCAATCGCTCCGCGGCCATCCGGCCCATCTCATAGGCTGGCTGCGCGGCAACGGTCAGAAAAGGCGACACAAGCATGGCTTCCGGTAGATCGTCGAACCCAACCACAGAGACATCCGCGGGCACGTCCAGGCTCAGCTCCTGTAACGCTTTGAGGATCCCGATGGTAATGAAGTTGTTGGCGCCAAAGATCGCCGTTGGCATCGGAGAGTGCTGCATGGCCTGTTTTGTGAACTCATATCCCGTTTGCTGGTTGAAGGCACCATAGTAGACAAGCTCGTTTCGCTTCAGACCGGATTCTCGCAGCGCCCGCCGGTATCCCGCGACACGGTCCAGCGATGTGGAGGCGTTTGCAGATCCCGTAATGGCAGCAATCCGTTCATGCCCCAGCGCGACGAGCAACTTCGTCAGGCCGTTGGCGCCTTCTTCGGAATCAGCCCGCACCACATCGACTGCCACACCAGGGACCCGGCGATCCAGCGCCACAACCGCGATATCGTTGGTAGACAGGAAATGTATCGTTTTTGCATCCCCCCCCGAAGGGACCAGGAGCACGCCATCGACCTGCCTTTGGACCAGGAGATTGGCGTATTTTTCTTCCTTGGTCTCGGAGTCGTCGGTATTGCAGTAGACAACGGTGTAATCTAATTCCCCGGCTACATCTTCCACCCCTCTCGCCATCAGCGTAAAGTAGGGGTTCGTGATATCTGTGACGACCAGCGCCAGTGTCCTCGTGCGCTTGGAGCGAAGTCCGCGCGCGATAGTGTTTGGAACATAACCCAGTTCTTTGACCGCGGTTTCCACCCGTTCGCGGGTAGCCTGGCTGATATAACCCGAGTTATTGATGACTCGAGAAACTGTGATCGGCGCGACGCCGGCTCGCTTGGCAACATCCAGGAC
>DAITPI010000333.1:0-5159 GCA_036833655.1 Anaerolineales bacterium
GCGCAGGTCCAGGTCAAGTATCTACAGCGGGTGGGAACGGATGAGGTCCACCTTCAATCTGCGCAGGCGGAAGCGGACCGCGCCCAGGCGCTCCTGGATTCTGCTAACGCGACCCTCGCGGCGCAGTCCACCCTGGTGGCCCCATTCGACGGGACGATTGTTGCCGTGGATATCTCCGCGGGTGAGACCGTGATACCCGGCCGGGTCGTGATCACGATGGGAGACCTCTCCCGGTTTCGGGTCGAGACCAAGGATCTGAGCGAACGCGATATTCCCCGCGTCCGAGTCGGGCAAAATGCCAGCGTGTTTATCGAGGCGTTGAACGAAGAGTTTTCCGGGAAGGTCACGGATATCTCGCGTGTCTCCTCGACCGTGGGCGGCGACGTCGTCTTCAAAGTGACCGTAGATCTGGATCAACAGCCGGACGGCTTGTTGTGGGGCATGAGTGCGGATGTAAACATCGAGACCGGGGCATAGGAATGAAGGGATTCGCGTGGTCCGTCTGTAGCGCGCTTGTTCTTCTCGCCGTTCTGGCGACTGCTACAGCCGCGGCTCCAGGTGAGAATCGTTCCACCCGCAAGACGGTGACTGCCTCCGCTGTTATCGTTCCTGCGCAGGTCTCTGAGCTAGGATTTGTGATCTCGGGCGTTGCCAGGGAAATCCCTGTAAAGGAAGGAGACATCGTAAAGGCAGGCCAGACCTTGATGGTCCTGGATACCCCTGACCTGCAATTTGCTGTCGCCGAGGCGGAGGCGGGCCTGCGTGCGGCGCAGGCGCAGGCAGAGATTCGCAAGAATGAGATCATCAGAAAATTCAAAATCGATTATACGAGCTTCACGGTCAAGAGGTTCTGGGTCAGTGTGCCAGGTGAAGTCCTCGAGATCGAGGATGCCAGGGTCCGAAGTGCGCAAGCCTCCCTGGACTTCGCGCAAGCCAGCCTGGCGCAAGGGACTCTCCTCGCGCCTCACGACGGAAGGATCGCGGCGATCAGAGTTATCCCCGGCGAGTTCGTCCAATCCGATCAGGCGGTCCTCACACTCGCCACACTGGATCATTTACAGATTGAAACCACAGACCTGAGAGAACGCGATATCCCCGGCGTCCATATTGGTGATGCTGCCAATATTTTTGTGGAAGCCCTCAACAAGGACATCTCTGGCAAAGTGGTTGGCATCTCGCCCATCGCTAGCAGCGTAGGCGGTGATGTAGTTTTCAAAGTAACGATTGCTCCGGATACACAACCCGCAGGGCTGCTGTGGGGCATGACTGCCGAAGTTGAAATCGAGGGCGGGCAATGAACACGGAGAGGAACGTGAAACGGACCGATTGGCTACGGCTCCTCTGCTCGAGTCTCATGATGATCTTCCTGGTGAATCCTGTACCCGCGGTCTTTGCATCCGGTGGTCATAACCCTGTCGCCACGCAAAAAGCAGTGGCTGCCTCGGCCGTTGTCGTCCCGGCGCGCGTGGCACATCTGGGGTTTCTCATTTCTGCACCGGCCCGGGAGATTCCCGTTAAGGAAGGAGAGAGCGTCAAGGCAGGCCAGACTCTGTTGATATTGGATACGCCCGACCTGCAATACGCAGTCACCGCATCAGAAGCTGCGCTTCGCACCGCGACGGCGTATGCAGATCTACAGAAATACCAGAAGGTGGAAGTCCGGAGAAACGGCAAGATATTTTATGAGACTCTTCCAGAGGTATACAGACAGCGCGCAGACGTAAAAGTGCAACAGGCACAGCGCGCACTGGAGATTGCGCAGGTCAACTTGACAGAAGCCACGTTGACCGCGCCCTTCGATGGAACCATCGCATCGGTCGATGTCATCCCGGGTGAGTTCGTTCCTTCCGACCAGGCGGTGGTTACGCTTGCCACCTTGAACGACTTGCAGATCGAAACCACGGACCTGAGCGAACGCGATATCGCAAATGTGCAGGTGGGCGCTCCGGCGAGCATTTTCGTGGAAGCATTGGAAGAGACATTTGCCGGTAAGGTTGTGAGCATCTCACCCGTGGCCGATATCGTTGGCGGCGATGTGGTCTTCAAGGTCACGGTCGCATTCGACGCGCAACCCGGAGGCTTGCTATGGGGCATGACCGCGGAAGTGACCATCGGCGAATAAAGAGGATCCATGACGAGCACAAATGCGGATGATTTATAATCATCCGCATCTTCTTTAAAAGAAAGAGAAATCGTACTGGAGTCAGATATGTCTCTTCCCACAAAGATCACTGTCATTGGCGCCGGCTCTGCAAGCTTCGGTGAGAACACTCTCTCGGCGATCATGCGCTCGAAACGCCTACAAGGTTCCACGCTCGCTCTTGTGGACCACAACAAGAACAGTCTCGCGGTCGTGAACCGTCTGGCGAACAGACTGAACCAGGCATGGGAGGCCGGCTTTGTCATCACCACGCACACGGATCATTGCGAGGCGCTGGCAGATAGCGAATTCGTCGTGAATGCGATCGAAGTGGGCGCCCGTGAAAATCTCTGGAGGAAGGACTTCGAAATCCCTATCAAGTATGGTGTGCGCCAGCCCTATGCCGAGAACGGCGGACCTGGCGGGTTTGCACACGCAGCCCGCAACATTGGTCCTATCATGAAGATCGCCCGTGATATGGAGACGCTCTGTCCGCATGCATGGTTCATCAACTTCACCAATCCGATGATCCGCATTTGTGATGCGCTCAATCGCCACAGCCGGATCAAAGCCGTGGGCCTGTGTCACCAGATCTATGCGGGCTATGTCATGGTCGGCGTCGCGCTGGCAAAGGATCTGGGCATCGAAGTGCCCCAGGGACTGACCGGCATGCACGCCGCGGTGGACCAGCACCCGCTGCAACATCGCGTGCGCGAGCAGATCGTCCCGCGGGTGGAGATTCGCGCCGCGGGCTTGAATCACTTCACCTGGATCCTTTCGATCCATGACCGGCAGACGGGCGAGGACCTGTATCCCTTGTTCCAAAAACGATTCTTCGAGCTAGACCCTTCGTTCGAGCCGCTGACGAGGGACGTCTTCGCTGCCTTTGGCCTGTTCCCCGTTCCCGGCGATACGCATCTGTGTGAGTATCTACCCTGGCTCAGCGATGCGCAGACCCAGCCCTGGGAGTCGTATAACATCCGGCTCTACGATTGGGACCTGTTTGCAGCCGTGCGCGAGTTCGAGCTGGACCGTCTCAACGATATGGCGGAGGGTCATCAAACGATCGAGCATCTGCTGGATACAGACTCCGAAGGGGCGCTGGAGATGATCGAGAACCATGCCAGTGCGACCGTCCATTATCATCTGGCAGCAAACCTTCCGAATGCCGGTCAGATCGCCAACCTGCCCGCCGGAGCAACCGTCGAGACGCCGGTCCTTGTGGACGGCGCCGGCATCCATCCCGTCCACGTCGGCGCCCTGCCGGAGCCCGTGGCAGAGCTCTGTCGCCGCGAAACAACCGTCGCTCAGCTCTGCGTGGACGCGGCGGTGGAAGGCTCACGCGAAAAAGCACTGGAATGCCTGCTGCTCGACCCTGTCATCACAGACATTGGCACCGCCAAAAGGATCCTGGACGACTACCTGACCACCTACCGGGAATACCTGCCACAGTTCTGGCAATAGCCGATCTGTCATTGCGAGCCGCAGGCGAAGCAATCTCCCAATCATGAGAATAATCACCTTATCTGCGGAAGACCACCATCTCATCCAGCAGGCCGCGCAATTGCTGGTAGATGCCTTCCAGGAGCACTGGTCGGATGCCTGGCCCACCCTGGACGCGGGACTGGCAGAGGTCGAGGAAATGCTGGAAAATGAGCGAATTTGCCGCGCGGCGGTGGACGAATCGGGGGATTTGCTGGGAATCATCGGCGGAATCCCCGGTTACGATGGGAACGTCTGGGAGCTGCACCCCCTGGCGGTACAGCCGTCGATGCAGGGACGGGGCATCGGCCGGGCGCTGGTCGAGGACCTGGAGGCGCAGGTCCGTGCGAAGGGCGGGTTGACCATGACGCTGGGCACCGACGACGAAGACAACATGACGTCGCTCGCCGAGGTCGATCTATACGAAAACCTGTGGGAAAAGATTCGCGACATCCGGGACCGCAAGGGACACCCGTTCGGCTTCTACCAGAAGATGGGGTATATCATCTCAGGCGTCGTCCCCGATGCCAACGGGCGAGGCAAGCCAGATATCCTGATGGCAAAAAAGCTTTAGGACTCAGTGTGTCTCCGTCACCTTGGTGATCGAACGTGGCGTTTCGGTATCGTAGCCTTTGACCCCCGTCAGGTGGCAGGCAAACAATTGCGCGGGGAGAATACTCACGATCGGGGTCAGCCACTCGGGGATTTGCGGTGGGAGCTGGATCGGGGATTGCGCCAGGGCGAGCGCTTCGGCATTGTCGGAGATCACAACCAGCTCCGCCTCCTTCTGTTTCCGCAAACGAGTTAACATCTCCTTCATGGAGTCATAGACCTTGCCATTCGGCGTCACCGCAAGGACAGGGAAGCCACCTTCCACCATGGCAATCGGCCCGTGCTGGAAATCGGCAGAAGAGTAGGGCTCCGCCGTCAGATAGGTGAGCTCCTTCAATTTGAGAGCCCATTCAAAGGCGGTTGCATAATTGAAGCCGCGTCCCAGCACCACGCAGCGACTCATGTAACGATAGCGCTGCGCCATCTGCGCGAGCTGCTCATCGAGCGCCAGCGCCTGCTGCGCCCACGCCGTCACAGAAGCAAGCTCGCTCCAACGTTGCTCTGAGTCGAGCAAGGCTGCCGAGAGCATGGCAATCGCCATGAGCTCCGCCGTATAGGTTTTTGTGGCAGCCACCGCTTTTTCGGGACCCGCCTGAATATCCAGAACAAAATCAGCAGCCCGGGCGAGGGGCGAGTCAGGAATGTTCGTGATCGCAAGTGTCAAGCAATTCTGCCTGCGTCCCTCTTCGAGCACACTGACGATATCGGGCGACTGACCGGACTGTGAGATGCCGATCACCAGTGCCCCATTCAAACGCGGTGGACTCTGATAATACGTAAACAGAGAAGGCGTTGCCAGCGCAAGCGGGATTCTATTGTGCGCGCCCCACAGGTAATTTGCATAACGACCTGCATTATCGGATGTGCCACGCGCCGCCAGGAAGGCATATTGCACATTGCGCGCTTGAATGGCTTTCGCGATTTC
>DAITPI010000334.1:0-5156 GCA_036833655.1 Anaerolineales bacterium
GGCGCTTACTCGCTCCGTCATCCTGCTCTTCGCCTTTGCCGCCTTTTGCCTGCTCCTTTCCCGGTATCGTAAACCAGCCATACTCGCGATCTTCGCCTTTCTCGTGGTGATTTCACCCTGGATGCTGCGCAATTCCCTGCTGCATCACAAACTGACCGGCATTGAGACCTCGATGGGCTACAACCTCTATCTCGGCTACTACCCCGCGGGAAACGGATCGTTCGTTTTCGGTCCCTCGCTCGACCTCTTGCCTATCCTCGACGACGCCGAGCGCGACCGGGTTGGGACACAAAAGGCAATGGAATTCATCCGAGCCCGGCCCGAACGTTTCCTTTCATTGGCGGTGAATCGACTTGGCTTTTTCTTCGGGCTGGAAAAGCGGGTGCTCATGTATTTCTACTCGAATAACATCATTGGCTACATCCCGTCCCTACCACTGCTGACGATCGCGGCGATCCTGCTGTTGCCCTTTGTCATTATCTCGAGCTCAGCGGCATTTGGTTTGGCATATCTGCGCTGGAAACCTGCGCACATCTTGTTGCTTCTCTTATTTGTGGCGTATATCCTGCCGCATGTCTTGATCCTGTCTGAGGATCGCTTTCATCTCGCGCTGGTTCCTTACTTTGCTATCCTGGCTGCGCAGGTCTGGGTGAATGGATTTGCCCCGCTACAAGTCCGCTGGGAGGAGTCAGCGACGGGCAAGTTGATTGTCTCTCTGGCAATCCTCGCTGCCTGCTTGTTGGTGGTCAACTGGGGATTTGAGCTAATCCGTGATGCGGATAAAATATCACAATTGCTCGGACCGAATGGAAATCAAACCCACTTCCCCTACTGATCCCGAATTACAAATCACCAATTACGAATTACCAACTACCACTCTCCATGAACTATCTCCTCGGCGAACGATTACACTTCGATTGGAAGGTCGTGACCATCACCATTGTCAGCACCCTGCTCTTGATGGTGGACTATTATCACAAAATCACAGGGCTGAAGTACTGGGACCGCGTCATCCTCTATCTGGTCGTTCCGCTGCTCATTATTATCTTCATCTTTCGCGAAAACCCGCGCGAGTTCGGTTTTCAGCTGGGCGATTGGAAGGCAGGACTTCTTCTGACTGCCCTGGGCGTGCTGCTGATGGCGCCAGTTATTTACTATCTGGGACGGGGCAATCCATCCATGCAGGAGTATTACAAGGCTTATGTAACAGGCTTGCCGTGGACAACCTTCCTCGATCTGATCGGCTGGGAGTTCCTCTTCCGCGGCTGGATCCTGTTCGGCTATGCGCGTAAGTTCGGACCCGAGGCGCTCTGGCTCCAGGCGGTGCCCTTCGCGATCGCGCACATCAGCAAGCCGGAGGTCGAAACACTCTCCACCATCTTTGGAGGCTTTGCCTTCGGCTGGGTGGCATACCGAACCAGATCGTTCCTCTGGCCCTTTTTGATCCACTGGTTCATTGCCACGTTCATTATTATTGTCGCGGCAGGGGTAATTTAGAACATGACTACCATTCGTCCTGCGCGGGAAGACGAAGCCAGCAGAATCCGAGACCTGATCTTTCTGGTGGGGATCAATCCCATGGGCCTCGACTGGAAACGCTTCGTGGTCGCGGTCGACGATCGGGACGAAATGATCGGCTGCGGGCAGCTCAAGCCGCATGGCACGGACGTCATGGAGCTGGCCTCGATAGCCGTCTATCCTGCACAACAGGGAAAAGGAGTGGCACGCCTCATCATCGAGCACCTGTTGCGAGACAGCACTCGGCCGCTGTACTTGATGTGCCAGTCCTCTCTTGGCTCCTTTTACGAGAAGTTTGGTTTTCGCGCAATCTCCCATGAGGAAATGCCGCGCTACTTTCAGCGCATGAGCAAGCTTGCTGGACTCGTGACGGCACTTGCGCGCCGCGAAGAACGCCTGCTGATCATGAAGTTGCAGTAAAATAACCCCAATGCAGAACCTGAAATCAACTCTTTATCTTGCCTCGGGGATATTGTTCGGATTATTTCTCGCAGCGCTCGTCTGGGTTGTCGGACGCAACCCCAGCGGCGAAGCCGTCGTCCTTCGCGCCGCCCCTACCGAAAAACCTGTCATCGTCTATATTACCGGCGCCGTGCCGCGCCCGGGGGTCTACGCCCTCCCGAAAAACGCGCGCGTCCAGGATGCGATCTCTGCAGCGGGCGGCTTCCTCGCCGAGGCAGAAAAGTCGCAGATCAACCTGGCGGCTCTGGTCGAAGACGGTGAGAAGCTGGATATCCCCTACGTCGAGGGGGCAATACCGATCGTGGGCACGCCGGTCCCGGAGGTCGTCACTTCGACGACGGAGCTGATCAACATTAACACCGCCTCGGCCGCCGAGCTGGATACCCTGCCAGGCATTGGACCTACGCTGGCGCAACGGATCATCGAATACCGGGAACAAAACGGTCCGTTCATCAGTGCCGAAGACATTATCAACGTCGCCGGGATTGGTGCCGGCAATTATGAGCGCTTCAAGGATCAGATCACAGTTGGACCGTAATCAGGTGGTTGTGCTCTTCGAGTTTTCGCGCTGACCATCCTATCTCCTGCTGGAACGAAATGCTCCATGGTGGGTTAATCTCATAGGAACATTTCCGGCCCATGAAAAACCTGCCCGATCGTCTCTCCCCGCTCACCAAGCTTGCCTACGGAATTGGCGATATCGGCTTCAGTCTCACCGATACAACGCTGGGAGTCCTCTTCCTGATCTTTCTGCTGGACGTGGTGGGATTGGAGCCCGGCAAAGCGGCACTGGCGATCTTTCTCGGCAAGTCCTGGGATTACATCAACGACCCGATCATCGGCTATCTCGCTGACCGCACCCGCACCCGCTGGGGGCGCCGACGTCCTTACCTGCTCTTCGGCTTTATCCCCTTTGGCCTGGCATTCATGATGCTGTGGTATCGCCCGTCGCTTGAAAGTCAATGGGCGCTCGTAGCCTATTACGCCCTGGCGTACTTCGTCTACGACGGAATCCTGACGTTCGTCTCCATGCCCTACGTGGCGCTGACTCCTGAGCTCACCCAGGATTACGATGAACGGACCTCGCTCACAAGCTACCGTATGGCGTTTTCGCTCCTGGGTGGACTGATCGCGTTTGTTGTGCCTCTGATGATCATCGGCACCCTGCGGCCCGAGAATGCAGATCGCGTGTTCCAGATGGGTGTGGTCTTCGGAATTGCAAGCGCAATACCTTTGCTGTTCACCTTCATCGGCACGCGCGAAAAGGAGGAGTACGCCTCCCAGCCACAGCCTGATCTGCGTGAACAGTTCCGCGCCATACGTGGCAACCGTGCTTTCTGGTTCGCCGCAGGCGTCTTCCTCTTCACCTGGACTGCGATTGAGCTGATCCAGAACATGTTGCTGCTCTTCCTGAAATACCGGATGCAGCTCGAGGCAGAATCCGATATTGTGGCGGGTACGGTCTTTCTGACCGCCATCGTCGTGCTGCCCTTCTGGGTCTGGGCATCGGAAAAGACGGACAAGCGCAAATCCTACATCTATGGCATGCTGTTCCTCTCGGCTGTAATGATCGTGCTCATCTTCATTGACCCCTCGCTCGGTTTTTCCATTGTGCTCCTGCTGGCGGCTCTGGCAGGTTTTGGCATTTCTGCTGTGCATGTCCTCACCTGGGCAATGATCCCCGATGCCGTCGAAGTGGACGAGCTGGAGTCCGGTGCGCGGCATGAGGGCATGTTCTACGCGCTGGTCACCTTGCTCCGCAAAGCCGCCTCTTCCATCGCCATCCCGATGACCGCGCTGGTGCTGGGCTGGAGTGGATATGTTGCCAATTCCCCGCAACAGGCGGAATCAGCCGTCTGGGCGATCCGCATTCTGATCGGGCCCGTAGCGTCGATCTTCCTCGTGGGCGGCATCCTGTTCGCCAGGTTCTACCCGCTCAACCGCGAGACACACGCCGAGACGCGCAGCAAGCTCGCTGCACGGCGTGAAGCCGCTGCCGATTAAAGCACCAGCCCGGCTCAGAAGAGCCGGGCTGTATTTCTTATTCCTTCCTGCCATCCCAGGTAGACCACTTCCGCCCGTCTTTCGCAAGCAGCTCATCCGCCTCCGCGGGCCCCCATGTACCGGGCTTGTAAGAAGCCGGCAGTTGCTTGCGGGCCTCCCAACCGTGGATGATCGGATCGATCACACCCCAGGCGGTCTCCACCTCATCGGCACGCGTGAACAGGGACGCGTCGCCCGTCATCACATCGAGGAGGAGGCGCTCATACGATTCAGGGATTGCAAGCTTGCTGAAGGCGTCCGCGTAATGGAACTCCATGTCCACCGACTGCATCTCCATGGCAGTATCGGGGACTTTGGCTTCGAATCGCCAGTGAATGCCTTCATCCGGCTGGAGATACAGAACAAGCATGTTCGGGGTCAGGTGATCTTTGGACTTGGGAAAAAGCAGGTGAGGCGGCTCTTTGAACTCAATCGTGATCTGAGACAGCTTTTCCTTCAAGCACTTCCCGGAGCGCAGATAAAAAGGCACACCCTGCCAGCGCCAGTTATCGATTTGCAGCTGCACCGCCGCATAAGTGGGCGTCGTGGACTGGGGATCGACTCCCTCCTCCTTGCGATATCCTTCATATTGACCACGAACCGTCCTGCGAAGCACATCTTCTTCTTTGATCGGCTGGATGGCAGTCAACACCTTGACTTTCTCGTTGCGAAGCGCTGTCGCGTCGAAAGAGACTGGTGGCTCCATAGCGACCAGCGAAGTCAGCTGGAGGAGATGATTCTGGAACATGTCGCGCAGCACGCCCACCTGATCATAGAACCGGGCGCGGTGCTCGACACCCACCTCTTCGGCGACGGTGATCTCTACATGGTCAATATAGTTGCGGTTCCAAAGCGGCTCGAAAATCGTATTGGCGAAGCGTGCAACCAGGATGTTTTGCACCGTTTCTTTGCCCAGATAGTGGTCAATACGGTAGATCTGGCGCTCGTGCAATGCCTTGTGGATCTGAGCATTCAGGCTACGCGCCGACGCCAGGTCCGTGCCAAACGGCTTCTCGATAACCACACGTCGCCAGCCGTTGTCCTCACTGAGCTGGTCGGTCAGCGCCAGCAGGTCGATAATATTGGGAAACACTTCGGGCGGCGTCGCCATGTAATAGATCCGGTTGCCAGCG
>DAITPI010000335.1:0-5151 GCA_036833655.1 Anaerolineales bacterium
TGGTGGATTTCATCGGTCACCCCGATGAGGAGCGTGAACGAAAAGCCGAAGAGGCTGCGCCTGCGCCCGTCGCAGTAGCTGAGGAGCCCCAGGCAGAGCCTGTCCTGAGCAGCGCCGAAGGGAAGCAGCCCCGCGTAAAGAAACCGTCCTCCAAAAAGACGGATGCTTCGAAGAAGCAGAAGTAAGAGAGGTAGTCATGGCACATAAAAAAGGTGGCGGCTCTAGCCGCAACGGTAGAGATTCAAATTCCCAGCGTCTGGGCGTCAAGCGCTACGCGGGTCAGTTCGTGCTCTCCGGCAACATTCTTGTGCGCCAGCGCGGCACCAAGATCAAGCCGGGGCTGAACGTCAAGGCTGGCAAGGACGATACCCTGTTCGCCACTGCGGATGGGGTCGTGATGTATGACATCACGCACGGGCAAAAGCGGGTGAACATCGTTCCCGAGGTCGCCGTGGAGGTTCCCAATGAAGGCTAATATTCATCCAACGTACTATCCGGATGCCAAAGTCACCTGCGCCTCGTGCGGCAACACCTGGACCACCGGCTCCACCAAGAAAGAAATCCGCGTGGACATCTGCTCCAACTGTCACCCGTTCTTTACCGGTGAAGCCTCACGTATCCTGGACATCGAAGGTCAGGTGGATCGCTTCTACAAGAAACTTTCTGCCCGCCAGACGTATGTGGAACAGCAAAAGGTCAAGGAAGAGCTGAAGGGCTCCCCCGAGCGCCCTATCGAAGAGCTGGGCATTACGACCCGCGCTGTGGATGCGCTCAAGAAGGCTGGTATCGAGAATTTTGGTCAGTTCCTCGAGAGATTGAATGGCGGCAACGAAGCGGTGCTCGCCATCCCCGGCTTTGGTCAGGCTTCGCTGACCGCCGCCAAGAAGAAGCTGCGCTCATTGGGCTATGAAGTTCCGGCAGCAGCGGCATAACCCCGGCGGATCAGGCTTGCGGAAAAACTAATCTCAGGTAAACTTACGGGCAGGTGTGAAAACATCTGCCCTTTTTCTTCGCATCACAGATCGTTGGTCGACTAGGCGCAGCCCGTAGCGAGACCAACTGCTACCAACCAAACAAAATCGCCTGTAAACAAAAGGATCTATGCGCCACACACACGGTTCCATTGAGGTCGTTTGCGGTTCGATGTTCAGTGGCAAGACGGACGAATTGATTCGCCGCCTAGTACGCGCCACCATTGCCAAGCAAAAAGTGCAGGTGTTCAAGCCCGCCATTGATGTTCGATACGCGGTGGAAAAGGTCACTTCCCATGCCGGTTCCCATTTCGATGCCACACCTGTGGAAAAATCCATTGATATCCTCTCGAAGATCGAGAAGGATACAACGGTGGTCGGTATCGATGAGGCGCAGTTCTTCGACCCCGGGATCGTTCAGATCGCAGAGCAGCTCGCCGCACGCGGGATCCGGGTGCTGGTTGCGGGCCTCGACACGGACTTTCGCGGCGAGCCGTTCGGTCCCATGCCGATCCTGATGTCGATCGCCGAACGCGTGGACAAGCTCCACGCCATCTGTATGGTCTGCGGCGACGAAGCCTCCCGTACCCAGCGGCTGGTCAACGGCCAACCCGCCCGCCACAATGACCCGGTGGTGATCGTTGGCGCCTCGGAGATGTACGAAGCCCGTTGCCGCGTTCACCACGAAGTACCCCGCTGATCGTCATACTGATTCGAATCACTTGCTTTCCAAACCAGACGATAAATCCTATGCAACACTACAACGAAATCCTCGCCGAAGTCCTGATTGACGAAGAAACGCTTCAAAATCGCATCCGTGAGCTGGGCGCAGAAATCAGCGCCGATTATCCCGACGGCAATCTGCTGTTGATCTGCATCTTGCGCGGCGGTGTCCCCTTCCTGGTCCACCTGAGCCGTTACATCGATGCCCCCCATATGATGGATTTCATGGCCGTCTCGTCCTATGGCGTCGGCAAGCGCGAGTCGAGCGGCACCGTGCGCGTCGCCATGGACTTGCAGACCGATATCCGCGACAAGGATGTGCTCCTGGTCGAGGATATTATCGATAGCGGGCACACCATTGCGTCGGTCCTGGAAATGCTGAATCTACGCCAGCCCCGCAGCCTGCGGGTCTGCGCGCTGCTCGACAAAGCCGAGCGCCGCGAGGCAGTGGTGCCGGTCCACTACCGCGGCTTCACGATCCCCAACAAATTCGTCTTCGGCTTTGGCCTCGACCTCGATGAGTACTACCGCAACCTGCCGTTTGTGGGCGTGGTGGATCTTGAGAAGTACAAGCCACCTACCGATTGACGATTCTTGAGTGACGATTTTCGATTTGCGAGTTCCGGCTCGCGCCTTACGATCTACGATCCTTGAACTCTGATTTTAGAATTTACGATTATGGGTGAGCGATCTATACCCGATGATTCTGAGGCTGCTGACTCGCCGTACGCCGGTCGCTGGGTTGCCCGCGTGCGCGGCAGAATCGTGGCACAGGGCGGGACACCGGAACAGGCACTCCATGCCGCGCAAACCAGCCGTCACAAAGAGAAACCCGAAATTGTTTACATGCATCTTCCGTTTTCGTATTCACCTTTGATCGACAAAGTCCGAGACATCCTCCCGGACCAGGAGATTTACCTGGTCGGCGGGGCCGTACGCGACATCCTGCGGAACCGTCCCGCCCCGGACCTGGACTTTGCGCTGCCTTCGAATGCCATTGCCTTTGCCCGGCGCGTGGCAAACGCCCTCCAGGCGGACTACATGACGCTCGACCAGGAACGCGACACGGGCCGGATCATCGTGACCGGCCCTGACGGCACGCGCACATTTCTGGATTTTGCCAGGTATCGCGGTAAGGACCTGGACGAGGATTTGCGCCTCCGCGATTTCACGATAAACGCCATCGCGCTCGACCTGCGCACGCGGACGTTGCACGATCCCCTCAACGGTGCCTCAGACCTGCGCGCCAGCATCATCCGTGCCTGCTCGCCTACATCGTTCTCCGACGACCCCGTCCGCATTCTGCGCGCCGTGAGGCAGGCCGCGGCATTCGACCTCAAGATCGAGCTCGAAACCCGTAAGGCGATGCGGCAGTCAGCACACTTGTTGCCCAACGTCTCCCCCGAGCGCCAGCGCGATGAGCTGTTCAAAATGCTCGAAGGATCCAGGCCCGACGCGTCCCTGCGCGCCCTGGAGATGCTCGGCGTGCTGCCGCATCTGCTTCCCGAGCTGTCCTTGCTCAAGGGCGTGGAGCAATCGCCGCCGCATATCTACGATGTCTGGGAGCATACGCTGAGTGTGCTCTCCCATCTGGAGGGAATCCTGGCTGCTCTCGCGCCCGGCTACAGCGCGGACGATACGAACGATCTGTTCACGGGCCTGCTCACACTGCGCATTGGGAGGTTCCGTGAAAAGCTGGCGGAGCATTTCGCCCAATCCCTGAACATGGACCGCTCTGCTCGTGCAGCGTTGTTTTTCGCGGCCCTGTATCATGACGTCCAGAAACCAGCGACCAGATCGCTGGACGAATCGCTGCGCATTCGCTTCTTCGACCACGATATCAAGGGGGCGGAGGTCGGCGCGGATCGCGGGCGGGCGTTCAATCTCAGTAACGACGAAGTGGAGCGCATCCGCAAGATCATCCAGCACCACATGCGCTTCCACTTTTTTACCAACCGTCTCGAAAGCGACCGGCAAGAGCCCTCCCGAAAAGCGATCTATCGCTTCTTCCGCGACACGGGCCGGGCCGGTGTGGACCTGGTCCTGCTCGGGCTGGCAGATCTGCGCGGGACGCGTGGCGCCACCCTCAGCCAGGAGACCTGGACAGCCGCCCTGGATGTCTCGCGCATCCTTCTCGAGAACTACTGGGAGAAGCCCCAGGAGACAGTTGCACCCCCGCGTCTGTTGGATGGCAATGAGCTGATGTCCGAGCTGGGTTTGCAGCCCGGCCGGATCATCGGTCAGTTGCTGGAGGCCATCCGGGAGGGTCAGGCAACCGGCAAGGTGGAGAACCGCGAACAGGCGATTGGGCTTGCCCGCGAGCAGCTCAAGAAAGCCGAGAACCCATGAATATCGTTTACTTTGACGTCGAGAGCCAGAAGCTCTTCCATGAAGTGGGAGGGCGAGACGCCTCGAAGCTGCGATTGGCTTGCGGGGTGACCTGGTCCACGGCGCGCGATGATTTCGCCGTGTACTGGGAAAAGGATGCCCCTGCCCTGGTCGCGGAACTGAAGGCTGCCGACCGCGTAGTTGGCTTCAATATTATAGGGTTTGATTATGAAGTGCTCCGGCCCTATGCTCTCAATGAAAACTTTCGCACGTTTCGCTCCACCGACCTGCTCCAGGATATCTACAGGGCGCTCGGTTTCCGCCTGAGCCTGGATTCGATCGCCCGGGCAACCCTGGGCACAACCAAAACGGCTGATGGAATCCAGTCTGTGGAGTGGTTCCGCAACGGGGAGCTGGAAAAAGTTGCGGAATACTGCAAATCGGACGTGGAGATCACCCGCCGGGTGCACGAGTTCGGGCGTGACCATGGGTTCGTGCACTATTACTCAAGACTCGGCAGCAAGCTAAAGGTCGCGGTGAACTGGAAGTAGTCTGGCTCGCGCGACCGAAATACGAAACGGAGGAGAGATGTATGGAAAAAATTGAGGTTAATGGAATCCAACTGGCGTACGAGCGCCGCGGAAGGGGAACGCCGCTGGTGCTCCTGCACGGATATCCGCTCGACCACCACCTATGGGACGAGGTTGCGCCGCTTCTGGAGGCTACGTTCGATCTGATCATTCCGGACCTGCGTGGCTTTGGCGAGTCGAGCACGGTCGATTCTTTCTACACCCTGGAGGACTTCGCCTCGGATATCGCCGGGCTGCTCGACTATCTCGGCATCGAAAAAGCCGCGATCGCCGGGCATTCGATGGGAGGCTACATCGCCCTGGCATTCGTCCGGCTCTTTCCGGAGCGCGTGCGTGGCCTGGGGTTAGTGGGCTCACAGGTATTGCCGGATACGGAGGAGCGCAGGCAAGGACGTTACAAATCTGCAGCCGAGGTGGCAGACCATGGCATCGGCAGCGAAGTCGAGACGATGACGACGAAATTCAACCTGGATGAGCGCCTGCAGCAATATGCGCGCGCCTCCATGGAGCGCCAGCAGCCTGCGGCATACATTGGAGCT
>DAITPI010000336.1:0-3127 GCA_036833655.1 Anaerolineales bacterium
GGCGGCGGTTCGGGAGGCGCACGAGGAGCTGGGTATCGACGTGATCATAAGACGAAAGATCGCCGAAGTGCAGTTGGGGCAGAAGAGCCGACAGATCTATTACCTGGTGGATCAAACGGCAGGCGTATTTGGAACCGGCACAGGGGAGGAATTTAGTGAGTCGAATCCTGGCGATCCTCGAAAGGGAACCTACACTCCGATCTGGATGTCGATCGATGAACTGCCCAGGCACGGAAATATTTATCCTGTCGATATCGCCAGCATGGTCGTAAAGTCCATTGGGGAAGGCTGGCCCGAGCAGCCGGTTCTCCTGTTTGCGCAACCCAGATAATCGAATTGCTGTATTCTAGACCAAGGAGCTATGATGCCCAGAATCAAATTCAATCGTTTCTATCGCTACAACGAGCTCACTCGTCTTCTGAAAGCGTACGCCAGGGAATACCCGGATCTGATCCGCCTGGAGTCGATCGGGAAAAGTCATGAGGGCCGGGATGTCTGGCTGATCACGGCGACGGACTTCAAGTCCGGGCCGGATACAGAGAAACCGGCGCTATGGGTGGATGGGAATATCCACGCCTCCGAGGTGACCGCTTCTGCAGCGGCGCTCTACCTTATCCATTCTCTCGTAACGAAATATCCGAGTGATGAAACGATCGCTCGCGTTCTCGACACGCGCGCCTTCTATATCATCCCGCGCGTCAACCCGGACGGCGCCGAGTGGGCGCTGGCAGACAAACCGAGGATCATCCGCTCTAGCACGCGGCCCTACCCATATACAGACGATCCCATCGATGGGCTCACGTTCGGTGAGGACCTGGATGGCGACGGTCGTATCCTGCAAATGCGCATCGCAGACTCCAACGGCGCCTGGAAGGAGCATCCGCAGGACCCGCGCCTCATGGTGCGTCGTGACCCCGTCGAGACGGGCGGCAAATACTACCGCATCTTGCCGGAGGGCTTGCTCAAGAATTACGATGGGGTGACGATCACCGTCCGCAACCCGAAACAGGGCCTGGACCTGAACCGCAATTTCCCGGCCGGCTGGCGCCCGGAAAACGACCAGCACGGCGCCGGACCGTATCCCACCTCCGAGCCCGAGGCGCGTAATCTGGTCGACTTCATTGCGAGGCATCCCAATATCACCGGCACGATTTCCTTTCACACGATGAGTGGAGTCTTGTTGCGCCCCTACGACGACCGCCCCGACGACGAGATGCCCACCGACGATCTGTGGACCTATCAAAAGATCGGGGAAAAAGGGACCGAGATCACCAGCTATCCGAACGTCTCGGTCTTCCACGATTTCAAATATCATCCCAAGGAGATTATCACCGGCGGCTTTGATACCTGGGCATACGAGCATATGGGCTTGTTTTCCTGGACCGTGGAATTCTGGAGTCCCATGAAACAAGCGGGCATCGAAAAACTCAAGTTCATCGAATGGTATCGTGAGCACCCGGTCGAAGACGACCTGAAGATGCTGAAGTGGAATGACGAAGTGCTGCATGGCAAAGGCTATGTGAACTGGTATGAATACAAACACCGGCAGCTCGGCAAGGTGGAGCTGGGCGGTTGGGACTTTATGAATATGTGGACGAATCCGCCGCTCGAATTCCTGGAGAAGGAAATCCATCCCTTCCCCGATTGGATCGTATGGCATGCGCTCATCTCGCCGAAGTTGGCTCCGGTGGAAACGAAAGTCATCGCCCTCGGAGGGGATTCTTTTCGCATCCGGCTTGTGCTCCAGAACGAGGGCTGGCTGCCGACCTATGTGACGAAGAAAGCGCTCGAGCGTAAAGTGACCCGCGGCGTGATCGCCGAGATCGCCCTGCCGAAAGGCGCTTCGCTGGAGGCGGGCAAGGAGCGCGAAGAGCTGGGCGAACTAGAGGGTCGCGCCTATAAACCGGTCCTCGCCGATGAGACCGAGGAGAGCACCAGCGACCGCGTCAAGGCGGAGTGGGTGGTGCGAGCAAAGCGAGGGACAAAGGTTAGGCTGACCGCAAAGCACGACAGGGCAGGCGTGGTGAGGACAGACGTAGTTCTAAAGTAAGTTGTTATTGCTTTTGCATGTTGCGGCTGCAGTTCAACTGCAGCCGCAACCAGTTAAGTCGTTTGGGGAACTTTATTTTTTCCTCTGCGTCCTTCGAGTGACGCCGACAATCGAAACTATTTTGCTCACGGAGGAAAAAATGAAATCCAGGTCCGGTCTATTCATGCTGTTTGTCCTCGTTGCAATGCTGGTCCTCGCTGCCTGTGGAGGTGCGGCTCCTGCCACCCAGGCGCCGGACCTCTTCGTGGCAGGACCTGCTGCCACAGGTGCGCCTGCCATGGAGGCGCCTGCCTATGCGGAAGAACCGCTGGCAAAAGAAGGAAGCCCGCAGGATCAAGCTGTCGGTGTGGCGGCTCTGGCGCCCATGCCCACAGCCGCGGCGTATGAGATCTCCAATCCATCGGGGGATTTGACCGTGATCGAACGCTCCAACCGGATGATCGTCAAGAATGCAGATGTGCGCCTGATGGTCAAGGACACCGATGTTGCCATCGACCGCGCCACGCAGATCATCGGCGACGCGGGCGGCTACATTGTGAGCTCGCGGGTCTGGTATCAGGACTATTATGGCAACAACCTCAAGTATGCCGCCGTCACCATTGGCGTCCCCGTGGACGAGTTCGAGCACACCCTGGTCCGGCTGCGGGACCTGGCAGTGCGCGTGGTGGACGAGACCGCAGCAGGCGATGATGTCACCGAGCAATATGTGGACCTGCAATCCCAGCTCACCAACCTCGAGTCGACACGTGCACGCATCCAGGATTTTCTGAAAGATGCGAAGACGATTGACGAAGCCCTGCGCATCAATCAGGAGCTGGCGAACATCGAATCGCAGATCGAGCAGATCAAAGGCAGGATGAACTATCTCAACGACCGCTCTGCCTACTCGACCATTACGATCAACTTCGAGCCCGAGCTGCCCGTCCTGACCCCGACGCCGACGGCGACCCCTGTGCCAACCGCGACGCCCATCCCGTGGAACCCCGGCGAGACGTTCAATGAAGCCACGGGCACGGTCACTACGCTCTACCAGGGAATTGCCAGCTTCATGATCTGGCTGGTGGTCGTCATTGTCCC
>DAITPI010000336.1:3227-5136 GCA_036833655.1 Anaerolineales bacterium
AACGCTCCGCAGGCAAAATTGACCCAGTCATTGCTTAGCCACTCCCAGCCCCGGATGTGAACCGTTTGCGTGCCGCAGGTGTGGAGCGGATGCTTTTCCGTTTCCTTCCTGTCGGTGGGGCAATAATACATCGCCTGGACCGTGGCGCCGAGCAGCGAATCGAAAAGCGAGCCCGCCAGGCCTGCAAGTGTAATTAGCAAGAAGTAATTGATATTCAGTGTGCCGGTCGGGGAGAGCAGAACCGCCGGGAGCGCAATCACGGCTGATCCCAGCAAGGATGCAAGCGTTCCAAAGAGCGAGACTCCTCCCGAGGTCCCCTTTTCGACGGGCTTCGTCAGGTTGGTGATCATACGCGGAGGGGTGGGATTCAGGACGCCGAGCTCCGTTGCCCACGTGTCCGCGTTGACCGCCGCCAGGGACGCCGCGAAGCCCACCCAGGGGATCAAAGACTCCGGGTAGAACGCGTGGAGCGCGGCAAAGAGCGTTGCCAGCCCGCCGTTGCCAAAGACCTGTCCCGCGTCGCGCTCGTGTCCCTTGGAGAATTTTTCGTTGAGACCCGATTTACGCGCCTGGAACAGGCGGCTCAAGCCTGAGGAGGTGATAAAAAAGGTCAGCAAGAGAACCGCCCACTGCCAGCCGCCGATCCCGAAGATGACCGTGCCAACCAGTGTCGCGGCGACAGCTCCGCTTTTGTCCAGGCTGTGCGCCCGGTATGCCAGGTAAGCGACAACAATGGCAAGAGATAAGCCGACCAGGATTTGCATTTAGACGGGGGTTGTTACCAGAAATAGCACTGCCATGAGAAATAACACCGCGCTTAATGCGCTCGTGATCCAGACGATAAAGGCGAGCGGACGTTCCTTGTCCCAGCGATACAGGTACAAGCCTAACAGAAAGCCGGTCACAAAAAGCAACCCACTCATCAAAGGCAGCATGATGAGCTGGACCGATGGCACGATCGCCGTCGGGGCACCCGCGGAATTGAACCCAAAAGCGACCTGGGAGAGGGAGGGGATGAGAATCCCAACCCAGGCAACGAGCCCGAGATTGAGCAGCAGCCCGGTCATCCAGAGGAAGCGCGCAATCGGGCTTTCCCAGGCCTGGGTGATCACAAAGGACGGGTAGACCGACTTTGCCTCCGTGGGGATGAGACTGCCCAATTCGGTGGCGCGAGCAAATGTGCGGACGAGTGCCGCGGCGTCTTTTGGGGAGATCGCGAAGACGTGTTTCGACGTGGCAACCAGAATAAGATTGCGGGCGTTGGAGGCAATGAATTCCACAGCGCCCAGATCGGGATGGCGCCGAGTGCCAAGTACGGCGCCCGGTAGACGCAGAGGCGGCAGAGAGAGCGGGTGAGTCAGATCGGAGGCGGGGCGCACCCATTCGATGTCGGTCAGAGGGATATCCTCGATCCGCAAGCCCCAGAGAATGGCGAGACTGTCGCGATCGATGTAATAATCTGCCTTGAACAGGGCAAAGGCGCGATACCCCAGGAGCGGCACGGGCGCGAAGGCCAGGATGGCTGTCAGCAGAGAGGAGACGAATTCCGGACCCACCTGCGCTCTCGTCAGATTGCTCAACGCCCAGACGGAGATGCCGGTGAGCACACTGATGAGCAGCCCGTGCAGGATCAGTCCAAATTGTTTGGCAGGGGGGAAGTGTCCGACTTTGGTGTCGATCATGGAAGGTTCAAAAAGAACGGGATTGTCCCGCCGTATCTCATTTCAAAAGCAATCGGATCTCTTCGACAAGCTCGCCGAGCGGTACCAGACGACTGTCCTTTTCCTGACGCGGCTTCAATTCTACCATTCCCTCTTTCAGAGCTCGTTCTCCCACCGTGATCCGGATCGGGGCGCCGATCAGATCTGCATCGTTGAACTTGACCCCGGCGCGTTCTTCGCGATCATCA
>DAITPI010000337.1:0-5128 GCA_036833655.1 Anaerolineales bacterium
GAGCAGGCGCAGGGCGAAAAGACCGACCATCGTACCGATATCTATTCCCTGGGCGTAGTGCTGTATGAGATGCTTGCCGGCCGCGTGCCTTTCGAGGCCGATAGCACTCTTTCGGTGCTCTACATGCACATCCATAACACACCAGCGCCTATCCCCGGAATCTCCTCGGAGGTCCAGGCGGTGATGAACCGTGCTCTGGCGAAGAAACCCGCGGATCGCTACCAGACCAGCCGAGAGATGGCGATCGATTTCTTCCGCGCCATCGGGATGAATTCCGAAGCGCAGACGATCCTCAAGGCAAACATCGTAACGCCCGAAGCCTCGAAAGCCTCCATCCGGCGCAACCCATCTCGGAGCCGGACGTGGATCGGCGCCGGGCTTTTCTCGCTGCTATGCCTGATCGGCGTGGGCGCCGGCGCCTGGGGCTTGCTCAAGTTCCTGCCGGCTCGTTCGGCGCAGACGCCAACGGCAGCAGCCGCGCTCGTGGATCCCACCCAACCTGCCGTGGTTCCCGTCACAGCAGATTTGCCTTCGGCCGTTGGAATGGTCGAGGTCCCCGCCGGCACGTATGAAGTTGGCTTATCGCCTGCCGATGACTATCACAGCGCGGCGCAGTCGCTGGAGCTCGGCGGTTTCTGGATCGACCAGTATCCGGCGACCAACGCGCAGTACGCTCAATATCTGGCAGAGGCCGGTTCCGGGGCACCTCTCATTTGGCCTGCTGAGCCGGATCATCCGGTCCGGGGTGTCGCCTGGGAGCAAGCCGCCGCCTACTGCAGTAGCCTCAAAAAGCGCCTTCCCAGAGAGGCCGAATGGGAGGCCGCCGGCCGTGGATCGGGGGTGCCTCCGCAGCTCTACCCATGGGGCAACGATGCCACGGCGGAGGGCCAGGCTTTGCGCCTGCCCGACCAGGACACGTATGCGGTGGGAACGCAATCGTTTAATCGCAGTCCCTTCGGGGTGTTTGACATGGTGGGAAACATCTGGGAATGGGTGGATGAACCCTATTCGCAAGCGCAGCAGGGATTCCGAATCCTGCGCGGCGGCCGGTTCGGATTACCGGTCCTGGATCTGGCGTACCGGTTGGCCGTCAAACCGGATGACACCCGCTACCTCAAGTATGCGGGCTTTCGTTGTGCAGCGGATCGGGTCGAGTGAAGGAGTAGGTCTATGAAGAAGCAGCCCATTTACCATATTGGGTCGGCGGTTGCCGTGCTCATTTTTGTTTTGACCAGCGCCGGTTGTGGCAATATTGCGGCTACCGCCAGCGAGCCCACCGCCGCATCTGCGACATCTGCACCGGTCGTTGCTGCCTCTCCCAGCCCGGAGAGCGCGGCGACAGCGCCCGCGCAGGTTCCTGTCTCCGGGACAGACGTTCTCTACCAGGATAATTTCACCGACCCTAGCACCGGCTGGCCCGAGGACAAGTTCGATAACTACTTTATCGGCTACCACGAGCCGGAATACTATCACATCGAGCTGACAGGTCCGCACTACAAGACGACCGTTTTTGAGCCGCAGAAGACCAGCTTTCAGGATTTCACCGTGGACCTGCAGGTGCTCACCGCCTCCGCCAAGACATCTCCCCAGGGAGACTTCCGCTACGGGCTGGCATTCCGGCGTTCGGGCGACCAGTATTACGCGTTTGCCGTCTCGCCACGCACCAGGAAGTGGTTCGTGCTCAAGAACTCGCCCAACCAGCTCGAGGTCCTGGCTGAGGGAACGGACGAGGGCTTACACGACGCCGACGTAGACGACACCCTGCGAGTGGACGCGCGCGGAGCCGACTTCTTCTTCCACATCAATGACAAGCTGGTCACGCAGGTCACCGATTCAAGTTACACGGCAGGAGAGATCGGTTTCTACGTCGAATCCTTCGACAGTCCCAATACGCACATCCACTTCGATACGTTGACGATCAAGAACTTTGAAGCGCCTGAGCCACAGAATGCTGCAGCGATCCTCTTCGAGGACGATTTCACCAATCCGGGCACGAACTGGCCCGAGAAGAAATTCGATAACTATTTCATTGGCTACCATGAGCCGGAATACTATCATGTCGAGGTTACAACTCCCAATTACAAGACAACCGTATTCGAGCCGGGAAAACAGAGCTTTCAGGACTTCACTGCCGAGCTGGATGTGCTGATTGCTTCGGCAAAGACCGCACCGGAAGGCGATTTCCGTTACGGGCTGGCATTCCGGCGCTCGGGTGACCAGTATTATGCCTTTACCATTTCACCACGCACCAAAAAGTGGTTCTTCCTCAAGAGCTCACCCAGCGGCGTAACGGCTCTGTCGGAGGGCACGAATGAGGGCATGCACGATGCTGATGTGGACGACACGCTGCGTGTCGATGCACAGGGACCTAATTTCCTCCTGCACATCAACGACCAACTTGTAGGCGAGGTCAGCGATGCAGATTACGCGACCGGAGAGATCGGCTTCTATGTCGAATCCTTCGACAGCCCGAACACCCATATCCATTTCGATCGGCTCCGGGTCCGCGATTTCGAGATTTCTATAGTCTGTACGGTCAATGACGCTGTGACCATGAATATCCGCGGTGGACCCAGCACTACCTTCCCCTCTGCGAGGGTCCTCTCTGCCGGAGCAACCCTGGAGCCGTTTGGTAAGAGCCCGAACGGCGAATGGCTCAAAGTCAAAGTGGATGGCAGCGACGAGCAAGGCTGGGTCTTCTACTCACCCACCTTCATGACCTGTAATTCCGATGTCAAGTTGCTGCCGGTCATCAACCCGTAAAGCCAGGCACACAAATCTTTGGAATACCATGCCGGCGGGCATGGTATTTTGTTTTCGACCGCGGCTCCACGCACTCCATTCCGGTAGCGTTTCAAAGACTCCTGTTTTTGCCCCACGTTGTATAATCTGCCCATGCCCGATTGGATTGGAAAAACAGTAGGCAAGGTCCGCATCGAAAAACAGATCGCCAAGGGCGGCATGGCAGAAGTCTATCTTGGCACCCACCTGACCCTCGACCGCCCCGTTGCGGTCAAGGTGATGCATCATTTTGTGGAGTCGGACCCCGACCTGCAGTCCCGTTTTGCGCGCGAGGCAAAGGTGGTCGCGGGGCTGCGCCATCCCAACATCGTCCAGATCTTCGACTTCGACACCGCCGACGGGCATCCCTACATCGTCATGGAGTATCTGAAGGGCCTGACCCTTGCTTCGTATCTGCGCGAGCTGCACAAGCGTAGCCAGCGGATGCCGCCTGCGCAGATCGCGTCTCTGCTCATGAGCATCGCCACCGCCCTGGATTACGCGCACGGCAAAGGTGTGATCCACCGGGACATCAAGCCGGGCAACATCATCCTGCACAGCAAAGCCGAGGAGATCGCGCTGGACCAGCCGCTCACCGGGCAGGCTGACCCGGTTCTGACCGATTTCGGCCTGGTGCGCATTGCCCAGTCCGTAACGCAGACCGCCTCTGGCGCGGTCAGTGGTACGCCCGCCTATATGTCGCCCGAGCAGGCACAGGGCATCCGGGTCGATCATCGCAGCGATATTTATTCGCTGGGGGTAGTCCTGTATGAGATGGTCGCGGGCCGGATTCCCTTCGAGGCGGATACCTCCTGGACCGTCCTCTTCAAGCACATCAACGAGCCGCCCCCCGCGATTGTCGGGCTCCAGCCTGGCGTGCAAAGCGTGATCGAGCGCGCCCTGGCGAAGAATCCCGACCTGCGCTACCAGACTGCCCACAATCTCGCCGCTGATTACATGGATGCTATTGGCATGATCTCCGAAGCCAGCACGTTGCGCATGTCCATGCCAGCCACTCCCACGCCGCAGCCCATCACAGACCTGGCGTCGGCTCCGACTCCGGGCAAGACTGCCAGCGTCCCCGCCAGCAGTGCCTCTTCGCCATCCCCCGCCTGGACGCGATTCGCGGTCATTGCGGGCGTCGCCGCCGTCCTCCTCGTGGTGGGATCCTTCCTGTTTGCGCGCTTCTCCGCATCGGGCCAGCCGACCGTGCCTCCCGTTCCGTCGACCGAGACAACCCGCCCACCTACCGAAGCGGCGGTCACCGAGCAACCCACGGAGGCCGGTATCGCCCCGCCCATCGAGCCGGCTCAACCGGTGGGACTGCTCCGCTTCCAGGATGGCACCGCGCCTGCCGACGCGCTGACCCTCTCCACAGACGCCATGCCTCTTCCGCCAGAGGGCACGCAGTACGAGGTTTGGCTCATCCAGGACGATGGCGAGCAGCGGATCAGCCTCGGGAACGTCGAGTTCGATGAGGCGAACAAAGGATCGCTCGACTATGTAGACCGTGACGGCCAGAATCTGATCGGCAAGTACAGCGCGATGGAGATCACGATTGAGCCCGAGGACTCGAACCCGAATTCCTCCAACAACGTTGCCTTCTCGGCAAAGCTGCCGGAGGAGGGCTTGACCCATGTTAGGCATCTGCTATTCTCCTTTGGTGCCACCCCGAAGCAGGTCGGCTTTATCCGCGGCCTCGATGCAGACACCAAGCTTCTGACGGATCTCTCAGCACAGTTGCTCACGGCGTTAGAAGCGGGCAATGAGACAGAACTGCCCCGGCAAGCCGAGAATATGCTGAATCTGATCGTGGGCAGCAAGAGTGAAGATTACAGGGATTGGGACGGGAATGGTACGATCGAAGATCCGGGTGATGGTTATGGTCTGCTATTCAACGGCGAGAACCTCGGCTACATTCAGGGCGCCTACACCCACGCAGACCTGGCATTGACCTCCTCCGACGCCACGCAGAACATGTTGACCCACGGGGAGCATGTCAAGATCTGCATGGATAACCTTGGCGATTGGGCAGCCCAGCTCCGCGGTCAATTGATCGATATCATTGACAACCCTGCAAACCCCGATCGCCAGGGCTCGGTCCGCCAGGCTGTGGCTCTCGCGAAGCAGATCCGAGAGGGCGTCGATAAAGACGGCAACGAACGGATCGAGCCCATCGCCGGAGAAGGCGGCGCGCTGACCGCCTATGAGCATGCGTACTACATGGCAGATATGCTCATCCTGCCGGCCGCTAACTCCACACCTGTCCCCTGACCCATCGTGACGATTTTGTTGGTTCTTCCGTTTCTGCCGTGAAGGGCTGCCAGATTTAGGGGTGAGAGCGTGC
>DAITPI010000338.1:0-5125 GCA_036833655.1 Anaerolineales bacterium
AGAAACTGCGCGGTAATAATCGCAACACGATACTTATCAAGATATTTGCCCTGATCGCCATCGTTTCCTGACTGTCCGGGCTCTGTACGGAATCGGATAAAAAACGCAATTTCAGTCGTCACCTGGCTCTGCTTGGCCGCCCATTCTTGCTGGATGACAAAGTTTTGCGCTGCGGTAGCGTTGGTTGCGGACGGAGCAGTCGGGGCGACCGGAGTGCGGCTTGCGCCAAGCTTTTGCTTTAGTCCGCGAATCCTGTTCAAGTACCCGGCCAGCTCTTGGATCGTCTGGTCGGCGCGTTTTAGGCTGGTCACATGTCCTTCGTCGTCAAACCCGGTCTGGTTGATCACTAACGCCTGTGCGTCAATAATCGCAGCACGATACATGTCGAGCTGCCGCCTCTGGTTGGCAGGGTTTACTGACAGTTCGGGTATTGGACGGAAGGTAGAAAAAAACGCAATTTCTGTCGCCAATTGGCTACGTTCATCTTCCCAGGCCTGTTCTAATACCTGTTCTTGTTCTTCAGGGAGAGGTGGATCATAGGGAGGGGTAGCAAAAACACGGACGACCGGAAGGAAAGCCAGCATCGCAGTCATGATCAGTGAGATCAATAACATTTTTCGATACGGCGATTTCACTCGCCGGTTGCCTGCAGTAAAAGAGCGGAGCCTATTTATCGCCATCGAATTGCTCCTTGGTCAATCTTTCAAACGACGGGATGGATAAAACAAAGATGTTCTACGCCCGCTGTTTTCCAGAAACAAATACTCTCTATAGCTCTCATCCATACCTGTTCATGAACTTTTCCATGCGGTGCAGCGCTTCCTCGATCTGGCTGTATTCGGTCGCGTAGCACATGCGGGTAAACCCGTCGCCGCCGGGACCGAAGGCGTTCCCCGGCACCACCGCCACATGCTCTTCGCGTAGCAGTTTTTCTGCGAAGGTTTCATCGTCCATCCCGGAGGCGCGGATGTTCGGGAAGGCGTAGAAGGCGCCGCGCGGCTCGAAGGTCCGCAGGCCGAGGCGGTTGAGACCCGAGACGAGCAGCCTGCGGCGGCGGTCGTATTCCGCGATCATCTCCTCCACATAGGGATTCCCGCTCTTGAGGGCTTCGAGGGCGGCATCCTGTGCAGTGGTGGGCGCGGACATGATCGTGTATTGGTGGATGCGTACCAGCCCCTGGATGATATCCGCCGGTCCACAGGCGTAGCCAATGCGCCAGCCGGTCATGGCATAGTCCTTCGAAAAGCCGCCCAGCAAAACCGTGCGGTGCTTGATATTTTCAGAGAGGGAGGGGAAACAGACGTGCTCGAAGTCATAGACCAGGCGGTCATAGATTTCATCGCTGACGATCAGCAGGTCATGCTCTTCGGCGATCTTCGCGATCTCGAGCAGCACCTCACGGGTTGCCACCGCACCGGTAGGGTTCGAGGGGTAACCGATAAAAATCACCTTTGTGCGCGGCGTAATCGCCCGGCGGATGTCGTCCGGGTCCACCATGAAGTTGTTCTCTTCGCGTGCGACCACTTCCACCGGGACACCGTTCGCCATGATCACTTCCGCCTGGTAGGAGACAAAACAGGGCGTGGGGATGATCACTTCGTCGCCGGGGTCGAGCAGGGCGGTAAAGGTCAGGTAAAGGGCTTCCGAGACACCCACGGTTGCGATGATCTCGTTGGTCGGGTCATACTTTACTTTATATAAACGCATCAGATTTTCGGAAATCGCCTGACGCAACTCCAGTTTCCCCCAGTTCGATGTGTAATGGGTCTCGCCATTCTGCAGGGAACGGATCCCGGCCTCCAGGATCGGCCTGGGCGTTGTGAAGTCTGGCTCCCCGATTCCCAGCGAGATCACATCTTTCATGGTTGCGGCAATATCGAAAAATTTTCGGATGCCGGAGGGTTTCAGTCCTGCCACTCGTTTCGACAGCCGTTGAACATTTGTCACTTCATGCATTGCGCCTCCTAAATCGGTTGGATATGCCATTCATCGGGGACCTCCCGATATGTCAGATCAAAGGCTTGCCCATCGGCGGTCTTGACGCGGAAACCCTTTTCGGCAGGACCGCGCCAGCGCGACACAATCTCTGCAATCTCATAGCGGACGCCCTCCCACGTCAGCGACAGTGGACGCTCCGCATATTCAGCGTCCGAGCGGCACTCAACAGTGTTCATCCGATAAAAAGATATCGCTGTTATCTCCAACGTTCAGCTGGATGGACTGCCCGTCCCCGCGCCCCCGGACCCTGGCTTGCACGCCGATCAGGGAGCGACACAAGACGGCATCCTCGACCTCACAATCCGCCTCGACAATGCTCTCCTCGATCCTGCTGTTCACGATCTTGCAGTTGGCGCCAATAGAGGCATGTGGTCCGATCACCGAGTCACGCACTTCGGCCGAAGGATGGATGAAGGAGGGGGCAATGATTTCCAATCCATCCAGGGTCTCATTCCGGGTCTTATTGGCTTTGCCCTTGTCGAGCAGCAGCTTGTTGGTATCCAGCGTTGCCTCGATCGTCCCGGTATCCAGCCAGTTGTCGCTGGTCTGGGTCCGGACCCGGGCGCCCTGTTCGATCATCAGGGAAATGGTGTGGGTCAGGAAGAACTCGCCCTTAAATGTAAGCTTGCGCTCCATCTGGTCTTCGATCGCAGCTAGCAGCCGCTCGGCCTCCTTGAAGTAATAACAGCCAACGACCACCAGGTTGTTATCCATCGTTTCGGGCTTTTCGATGAAGCGCGTAACCCAGCCTTCGGCGTCCAGCTCCGCGACGCCGAAGCGCCGCGGATCGGGCATGGGCATCACCCACGCTACTACATCCGCCTGCTCCTGCTCAAGGAACGAGAAGTCCGTCTCCAGGAGCGTATCCGAGAAACAGACCAGCATGGGACCCTGCATGTATTCGCGCGCCAGCCAGAGCGCATGAGACTGGCCCATCATCTCATGCTGCACCACAAAATGTGCCTTGAGCTCCGGGTAGTTCTCACGCATAAATTGAGGCACCTGCATCTCGCCCAGATACGGTCCGACGATAAAGACAAATTCGACGTTATCCGGGTCGGGGACGGTCTTGAACATATCCAATAAATGCTCAAGCGACGTCTTCCCCGCTACACTGATAAGCGGCTTGGGTTTGCTCCAGGTATGCGGGCGCATGCGCGTCCCCCAGCCAGCCATCGGGATAAAAATTTTAAGAGTTTCCATCATAGTTCAATTTTACCTCGCGAATGTACGGCGTGTGTCAGGCTGTAACTTTACGAATGCCCCAGGATGGGATGGGGCCGGTACGCTTCCTCGAGTTTCTTGATCTCCTCTTCTGAGAGCTGGAGGTCCAGCGCCGCAATCGCCTGGTCGAGATGGTCCATTTTTGTGGCGCCGATGATCGGCGCGCTGACATAAGGCTTGCTCAGGATCCACGCCAGGGCCACCTGCGAGCCGGAGACGCTGCGCCGCTGCGCAATCTCTGTCACGCGATCTGCCACGACAAAGTCTTCCTCCCGAAAATACAGACCCGCCCCGAAGGCATCCGTATTCGCACGCACCGTCTCGCCGCCGCCACCGCGTTTCCGGTTGCCAGCAAAAAAGCCGCGTGCCATGGGACTCCAGGGGACGAGCCCGACACCCTGATCGATGCACAACGGGATCATCTCGCGCTCTTCTTCGCGATACGCCAGGTTGTAATGGTTCTGCATGGAGACGAACTTCGTCCAGCCCTGTCGCTCGGCTGTGTACAGCGCCTTCGAGAACTGCCAGGCAAACATGGACGAGGCGCCGATGTAACGGGCTTTGCCAGCCCGCACAATATCGTGCAATGCCTCCAGCGTTTCTTCGATCGGCGTCTCATAATCCCAGCGATGGATCTGGTACAGGTCCACATACTCCATTTGCAGCTGCTGCAGGGACCTGTCGATCGAATCCAGGAGGTGCTTGCGCGAGAGCCCGCGGTCGTTGATGTCATCGCTCATCTGGCCGTTGACCTTGGTGGCAACAATGACGTTCTCCCGGTTGGCGCCCAGCTCCCGCAGCAGCCTGCCGGTGATGCGCTCGCTCTCCCCTGTGGAGTACACATCCGCCGTGTCGAAGAAGTTGATGCCCGCCTCCAGCGCGCGCTGGACAAAGGGCCTGGCTTCGTCCCCTTCCAGTACCCAGGGTCGCCACGCCTTCGAGCCGTAGCTCATCATGCCCAGACAGAGTCGCGAGACCTTCATGCCCGTTTTGCCGAGGTTGACATATTGCATGAGAAATCCTCCGGATCGTGGACCATGGTCAATGGACCATCGTCCATTATCCCTATATGATTTTCAAATTCGCCAGACTTGCCGAAAGCCTTTTGATCCCTACACTTTCGAAAACCACGTCTACGATCTCGTCGTCATCCTGGATCCGGCTGTCGAGGACGATGCCCTCTCCCCAGACCGAGTGGCGCACGTGAGTTCCGGCGCGGTATTTAATGTCCATCACGGAGGCAGCCGGGGGCCTGGCGTGCGCCGACCAGAGAGTCTCGGGCGCGCGGCCGCGGATCGAGCGACCCGAGCGCGATCTCCCGATCAGCAGGTCGGTCGGCACATCGTCCAGGAAACGCGAGGGATAGGTCTCCTCCGCCGCGCCGCGTCCCCCGCGCTGGATAGCGCGGATCAGGTACAGCTTGTCCTTGGCGCGCGTGATGCCCACGTAAAAGAGACGGCGCTCCTCCTCCATGCCCTCCGGCTCATCGAACGAGCGGCTGTGGGGCAGGATGCCGTCGTCGAGACCGACAATGAAGACCGCGCCGAACTCGAGTCCTTTGGCTGCATGCAGGGTCAAAAGCGTTGGCACGTTGCCCTCGACGATCGTGTCCTGGTCGGAGACCAGCGCCACGTTCTCAAGGAATTCGTCGAGGCCGCGGGTGGAGTATTCCACGGCCAGGCGCCGCAGCTCTTCCACGTTGCCCCAGCGATCCACGCCCTCCTCTGAATCATCGTCGATGTATTCCTTGTAATTCAGGTCGGAGATAACCCGGTCGAACAACTCCGAGGTGGTAAGCACGGGCGCAGCGGCGCGCCAGCTGGCGAGCATGCCGCCAAAATCCGCCAGCGAGACCGAAGCGCGTCCGGCAAAGGAGGACCAGTAGGGAGAGTCCGCGCCGCGT
>DAITPI010000339.1:0-5116 GCA_036833655.1 Anaerolineales bacterium
GGACATCTGTCGCTGTAGGCGGAGGATTCGTCGCGGTTGGCTGAGGTGTATTCGTCGGCTGTGGCGTATTGGTTGGCGGACGCGGTGTATTGGTTGGCTGTGGCGTACTGGTTGGCGGACGCGGTGTATTCGTTGGCTGTGGGGTATTCGTGGGTGGCCGGGGTGTGTTGGTAGGACGGGGGGTGTTGGTATCCGTGGGCTCCAGGGTGGGCGGAATGTTTGTCGGCTGCACGTTCGTAGCTGTCGGCAGCGCGGCGGGCGCAGTCGGATCCTTCTTGCGGCTGCGCTCCTGGGTTTGAACAGGGACCGGCGTGCGTGTGGGCACAGCCGTCGATTCTTGAAGAGTCGGTCCTGTTATTGGGACATTCGCCGCCACTTTGACTGCCAGAGCAAAGACGGATAGGTGGGTAGTCTCACCGCATACCTGCAGCCGTTCCGGATAGCTGGTACGAGGCAGCACCTCCCAGGTGGCAGGATTCGCATCCGCTTTATAGAACTGCACCTGAAAAGCATCAGGCTGCGCCCTGAAGCTTTTCCACTGCTCTTCGTTGAGGCTAAAGCAAATCTCCAGCGGAGAGGCAAAGACGATATCCAGGATCGGGGAGCCATCGGAACGGCGATACTCCACGCTGACCACTTTGGGGCGAATCCACTGGGTGTCATTCGAAACGAGGGCCACATCGGGGTCCGCCGCGGCAAGGGAAATGGTACCCTGCCGGTCTGTAGCGTTCGGGGGCATATAGACCGTGACATCATCTTTGTTGATCACAAGGCCGGAAGGACCCTGCGCGGTGCCCAACAGCACCTGCAGAGCCGGGACAACGCTGTTCGACTGGCTCCATGCATGCAGTAGAATCGAGCTCATCAGGCACAGCATGAACGCGGCAACAATGACTGCGAGACTGGGCCGAGACTTTCGATTGGACAGATCGATGACATACTTGTTGGTGCTCACATCAACCTCAATTGTTACTCAACTTAAAGGGCGATTTGCATCGCCGCCCGGTATCTCCTGTACGGCATGCAAACAGCGCACCCCTATAGATTTTTTCCAGATCCCTGCCTGTGAATTGCGATGGAAGTCTTTTGATCAGAAGGGCAGTTCACTGCAAAATTCGCGAATTCTTTAATGAAGCGGGAGTGGCAAAAATCCGCTGTCGCAGCAATTAAGACAAGCTCGACCGCCTTCATCGAATATTCGCATATTACAAGACGATGAAAAGGCAAATTGGATACAGGTCAATTTTGCGTGAAAAGGCAACCCGGTCCGCTCCCGAAGCCAGGGTAGTGGGGTTATGCGCAATACAGCCGTCGACTCGAAGCCCTACTAATTCTTCTTTTTGTCCTTAGGTTTGTCGTTCTTCTGGTCATTGCCCGGATTGTTATTCGGATCGTTCTTCGGCTGCTTATCTTTCTCTTTTTGCTTGCCGGGCTGCTGATCCTTCTTCCCATTGTCTTTCGCCGGAGGATCAGCAGGCGGATCCTTAACAGGGGGCTCGGCAGGCTGGGGCTGCGCAACGGGTGGCTGCGTCGCAGGTGGGTCGGTTGGCACGACCTGAGGTGCGCTTGCTGCGGAGCTATCTCGGTCACGGTGTTGACGCGTTGCAGTCGGCGGAACCGCCAGCAATTGAGCGAGCCCCGCTGTGAGGCCCGTCACGGGCATGCCGACCTGTGCCCGGATCGCCAGCCCAAACATGGACAGTTTGCCGGTCTGGCCGCAGACCTGATGCCGATCGGGATGTGTGACCTGCGGCAGACTCTGCCAGCCAGGCGGATTCTGCTGGTCGGCATAATATCGCACCTGATATGCCCCCGTATCCTGCATAAAAGCCTGCCAGTGATCTTCAGTAAGGGTAAAGCATACTTCCAGTGGCTCGGAAAACGAAATCGCAGGAACGAGTGCACCATCTGGGCGCAGGAATTCCACGTGAACCACCTTGGGGACGATCCACTTGATGTGCTGGATCACCAGCACGAGGTCTGGCTGCGCGACTGCGATCGACAGGGTACCCTCCAACTCCGTTGCACTCGCTGGCATGTAGACTGTAACATCGTCCCGGCTGATCTCGACCGGTTCTCTGGCGGGCGCCTGCGGGGTACCGAGAAGAATCTCCAGAGGAGAAACCAGATGTTTGCTCTGGCTCCAGGAATGCGCAAGGATTAAGAGGATCAGGCTCAGGATGAAAGCAGCAACGATCGAGCCCAGTTTAGGAACCCTGACTACCGGTCTTTCCGTATTCAAAAATTGCCGATTAGCGCTCATGAAGCCTCACATAAATTGAATTTCCGGATCTCCGGAAATTCTGCCTTCTTGATATCTAACGTGCTTAGGGATGGTAGTGTGATGGGGATGTCGGAGCAATAATAATCTGCAATCAGGTCGAACAGGCGTGAACCGGGCATAGGACTCGTGCCCCCAATCTCTGTCCTGCCGGTTCCTGGACTATTCACATTTTGCGCGGCAATGAAGAAGGGTTTGTGTAGACCTTATTCTACATCAAGTAGCCATGGAGCAGCAGTACCAATCCAGGAACGCACGAGGCAGCTCTCCAGGGCGTCATGATACCGCGAAAGATAAACTCATCTCCCCCATTCATTGACTCTGACTTCTGCTTTTCATATAATGTCCAATCAGCATCGCCGCCCACAAATTCACACGGAAGTCGTTCCACAAAGCAATAGATTGGAGGTGTCAGCGCAAATTTCAATTTGTGTAATTTGCTATTTGATTTCCCAAACCGAAGATTCGTCAAAAGGAGAAGAAGATCATGCGTAAGTTTCTGTTCCCGTTTTTTAGCCTGACGGTACTTGCGAGCCTGGTGCTGGCGGCGTGCGGAACGCCGGTCGCCGCCACACCCGTCACCGTGGAAGTCACTCGCATTGTTACCTCCGAAGCTCCCGCCGCAGCCGCTGATACACCCGCCGCAGGCGATGCAACGCCGACCGCCGCAGCTGCCCCTGCCGCCCCTGTCGCGGGCGGTGAACGCCTTCAGACCATCCTGGACCGTGGTCAGGTGATCTGCGGTGTACATGGCACGTTCCAGGGCTTCGGCTTCGTGGATAGCGCCGGCGACTGGACCGGCTTCGATGTAGATTTCTGCCGCGCCTGGGCTGCCGCCCTCTTTAACGATGCCAACGCCGTCGAATTCCGCGGCTTGAGCGCGCAAGAGCGCTTCACGGCTCTGCAGTCCGGCGAGGTGGACGTGCTCTCCCGCAACAGCACCTGGACCTACACCCGCGATGCCGAGCTGGGTCTCACCTTCGGACCCGTCACCTTCTATGACGGTCAGGCGATCATGGCCCGCAAGGACGTCGTCAGTGATCCCGCCGCTGGCCTCGCGGCTCTGGAAGGGGCAAATGTCTGCGTCCAGAGCGGCACCACCACGGAGCTCAACCTTGCCGACCAGTTCCGTGCTGCGGGTGTGAACTACACCCCCGTTGTCTTCGAGGATCAGAACGTTGCTTTCCAGGCTTACGATGAAGGCCGCTGTGACGCCATCACCTCAGACCGCTCGCAGCTCGCCACGCAGGGACAGGCCGTCTTAAAGAACTTTGCCGATCACATCATCCTCGATGTGGTCATGTCCAAGGAACCGCTGGCTCCTGCGGTTGCCCAGGGCGATGAGAAGTGGGGAGATGTCGTCCACTGGGTCGTGTACGGTATGATCCAGGCGGAAGAGCTGGGCATTACCTCTCAGAATGTGGATGACTTCCTGACGAGTGAGGATCCGGTCGTCCGTCGTCTACTCGGCGTAGAAGGTGAGCTGGGCTCCAAGCTCGGCTTGAGCAACGATTTTGTCTACCGCGCCATTAAGCTCGTTGGCAACTACGGTGAAGTGTTCGAGCGAAACCTCGGTCCCTTCAATCTGGCTCGCGGACAGAATGAGCTGTGGACGAACGGGGGGTTGATGTACGCTCCGCCCATGCGTTAGCTCTCTTCGACGCACACTATTTGGAGTCCCGTATGCATACGGGACTCCAAATACATCACATGAACATCAAGACACTGTGGCGCGATATCCGCTTTTTGAAACTGCTGGCGCAACTGCTCTTTATCATTGCGCTGGTCTTTGTTGCGGCCTATTTTTACCGCAACGTTTCGACGAACCTGGCGCGCCAGGGGTTGACCGTTGGCTATGGTTTCATGCGGAATCCCGCCAGCTTCGATATCGGCGAGACGTATATTCCCTATGAGGCTTCAGACCCGTATGCGCGAGCCTTGCTGGTTGGCTTTGTCAATACTCTGGTCGTGAGCGCTCTGGGGATCATCTTCACAACCATCGTGGGGGTGCTGGTGGGCGTCGGGCGACTTTCCTCGAACTGGCTGATCAATAAGTTTGCGGCGGCGTATGTGGGCGTGATCCGCAACACGCCGCTGCTGCTCCAGTTGATGTTCTGGTACCTGGCGGTGATCATCCAGCTCCCGGGGGTGCGGCAGGCTATTCAATTGCCGGGGTCCATTTATCTAACGCAACGTGGCATCTACCTGCCCTGGGCGGACGGCACAGCCACGTTCCCTGCCTGGCGCATTTTCATCCTGCTCGGAATTCTCTCTATCTTTTTCGTCTGGTATGTGTTGCGGAGCATGCAAAGACGCGCCAGCGTTCCGATCTCACCGTGGTGGAACCTGGCATATCTGCTTGTACCTGCTCTCATAATCTGGCTCGGCGCAATGATTCAGCCGGAGCCGCCGCTGACGGCGTCCATCCCCGAATTAGCCGGTCTGAACTTCAAAGGCGGGCTTCGCCTTACGCCGGAGTTCACCGCCCTGCTATTGGGCCTGGTCACTTACACCGCAGCGTTTATTGCCGAGATCGTGCGGGCGGGGATCCAGGCGGTCTCCAGGGGGCAGGTGGAAGCGGCGCGCTCGCTCGGGTTCACGAACGGGCAGACGCTGCGCCTGATCGTCTTCCCTCAGGCGCTGCGCATTATGATCCCGCCCATGACAAGCCAGTACCTGAACCTGGCAAAGAACTCGTCGCTCGCGATCGGAATCGGCTACCCGGACCTCTTCAGCATCGCGGGGACGGTCTTCAACCAGACCGGCGCGGCGATCGAGATCGTCGTCATTATGATGCTGAGTTACCTGAGCATCAGCCTCTTCACATCCCTGTTG
>DAITPI010000340.1:0-5108 GCA_036833655.1 Anaerolineales bacterium
GCGACCAGCCCTCGGTCACGGCAGAGTCGGGAGTCGTCTTTAGCAACCTCGCCAACCGTTGTGCGGCGAAGGGTTTGGCGGGGCTGGAGTGGGCCGCCACGGTCCCGGGTACGATTGGCGGGGCAGTGTATGGCAATGCCGGCGCATTCGGCGGTGACATGGCTGGTAATTTGATCTGGGCAGAGCTGCTTACAGAGAACGGGCGCGAAAAATATACCGCCGAACAGATGAATTATGGCTATCGCACGAGCATCCTGAAGCGCGGTGAGCTGGAAGCCGTAGTGCTGGCTGCTGAGCTCAGCTTGCGAAACTCTACTAAGGAAGAGGTCACCACCAATATCGAGCAGTTCGGCGCGCACCGTAAGGCGACCCAGCCTCCCGGCGCCAGCATGGGCTCAATGTTCAAGAATCCTCCCGGGGATTACGCGGGCCGGCTGATCGAAGCGGCTGGTCTGAAAGGCGCTCGCATCGGGAATGCCGAGGTCAGCCCGTTGCACGGAAATTTCTTTATCAATCACGGCACGACCCGAGCCGAGGACATCCGCCTGTTGATCGAGATGGTGATGAAGACGGTGAAGGAGACCCAGGGCGTAGACCTGGAGCTGGAGATCGAGCTGGTTGGAGATTGGTGATATCCTCCCTCACCCTAGCCCACTCCCGAAGGGAGAGGGAACTCCCTTCCCCGGCGGGGGAAGGGCCGGGGATGAGGGCGAATGAGAGATTGGTTTTGAATGACTGACAAGAAACTTCATGTGGCAGTGATATTTGGTGGACGCTCCGGTGAGCACGAGGTCTCGCTCATGTCTGCGCGTTCTGTGCTGTCTGTGCTCGACCCTGCCAAGTATGAAGTGACCCAGGTGGGCATCACGCACGAAGGCACCTGGCTGACGGGCGAGGATGTCCTGACGAGATTTGAGAAGGACGAGGCTGCGGGCTTGCTGCCTGTGCTTGTTTCTCCAGATCCCTCTGAACAGGGCCTGTACATCTCCTCGGAGGGCAAGCTTACAAAGCTCACCGAGGTGGATGTGTTCTTCCCGGTGCTGCACGGGACGTTCGGTGAGGATGGCACCCTGCAGGGATTATTCGAGCTGGCGAACGCGGCTTATGTGGGCGCAGGAGTAGTGGGCTCGTCCGTTGGGATGGACAAAGCCATCTTCAAGGACGTGATGATCGCCAATCACATCCCGGTCGTGGAGATGATGCTTGTGCTGCGGACGGAGATCGAGAACGATATGGCGTCGGTGATCGAGCGGGCGGAGAAGATCAGCGCGTATCCGCTCTTTACCAAGCCTGCCAATCTCGGTTCCTCGGTCGGCGTGACGAAATGCAACAATCGCTCCGACCTGCAGGAAGGCTTGATGGAGGCGGCAGCCTTCGACCGGCGTATCCTGATCCAGAAAGCCGTGAGGAACGCGCGTGAGATCGAGGTCAGTGTGCTGGGCAATGACAACCCGGTTGCCTCCGTCTGTGGCGAGGTGCTGCCGAGCCGCGAGTTTTATTCTTACGAATCGAAATACATCGATGGCACCTCGGGCTTGCTCATCCCGGCGCCGCTGCCCGAGGAGACCAGCGAGTGCATCCGCAGGTACGCGGTGGATGCCTACAAAGCAGTGGATTGCGCCGGCATGGCACGCGTGGACTTTTTCGTCGAGAAGGACACGAACAGGATTTATTTGAACGAGCTGAATAGCATCCCTGGCTTTACGAAGATCAGCATGTATCCGAAGCTGTGGGAAGCCAGTGGATTACCCTACAACAGGCTGATCGACCGCTTGATCGAGCTGGCGCTCGAGCGCAAAGCGGACCGCGACCGGACGTCGCATACGTATCGGAGTGGTGAATGAGCGAGAAGAACGACTTGAATCGCGCGGACCTCGTTCGCTTGCGCCGTGAGAGGGAGAACAAACAACGGAGGCAACGTGCTGCTACGGAAGCCACGCGGACCGCACCGGTCCAGCGTCGGACCCGGCAGGAGGCCACGCAGCCGAGGCGCAACGCCCCACGCGCGACGAATCCGCGCAACACTCGCAACCCACGAGGTGGGCGTCGCCGCTTCCACATTGCCCTGCTGCCTGTCGCGCCGGATGCAGAGATGCGCGGCATCAGCGTTTCACGCCCACAACTGGGCCGGCGACTGCCTTCCTTCTTGCTGGCAGCACTGCTGGGCGCTGCGCTGTACTTTGCTTTCAACTTGCCGCAGCTGCGCGTGACGCAGGCGCAGGTCTCAGGCAATCAGATCGTCTCTGCCGAAGAGATCAATTCCTCTCTGAAGATCCAGGGTGAACCTGCCTTCCTGCTGATGCCCGCGAAACTCGAGACGAATTTGCGCCTGAGCTTTCCCGAGTTCGTCGCTGTAAATGTGGATGTGACCCTGCCGAACGCCGTCTCCGTCCAGGTCGAGGAGCGCAAGCCGGTCATCCGCTGGGAGCAGGGACCGAGCTACACGTGGATCGCCGAGGACGGTATCGCCTTCCGTCCGCGCGGCGAGGTGCAGGGACTGATCCCAGTCCTGGCGGTATCCGCGCCGCCCATTGAGGCAAACGTCTCGCCGGACCCACTGACGCCGGCGCCCTTTATTTCGCCCGACATGGTGCATGCCATCCAGGGACTGGCAGGCCATGTCCCGGCAGGTGTGACCATTCTTTATGATGAGACGTTTGGCTTTGGCTGGAACGACCCGCGCGGCTGGAGTGTTTATTTTGGGACCAAAGGAACGGATGTGGAGCTAAAGATACGTGTGTACGAGTCGATGGTCAATTCCCTGGCGCAGCGAGGCATCCAGCCAGTTTTGATCAACGTAACCTATCCCTCCGCACCGTATTACAGACTAAGCCAGTAATAATCGAAGGTACTTATGGATGAAATTGTTGTCGGAATCGATGTTGGCACGACCAAAGTATGCACCCTGGTGGGGCGTGTGGAGGATGACAAATCCATTCGCATCCTGGGCGTTGGCATCGAGCCTTCGGAGGGCATCCGCAAGGGCGTGATCGTGGACCTGGCTGCGGCATCTCAAGCGATCACCAAGTCTGTGGAAAAGGCGGAATCCACCTCGGGGCTCGAGATCACCTCCGCGCTGGTCAGTATGGCAGGCGCGCATGTCTCGTCCGTGAACAGCCGGGGCGCGGTGGCGGTCAATGGCAATGCCATCGAGCAGTACGATGTGCTGAACGCCCTGGACCAGGCGCGCTCGGTGGCGATTCCCTACGACCGCGAGATCATTCACGTCATCCAGCGCGGCTTTGCCGTGGATGGCCAGGACGGCATCCGCAACCCGAAGGGCATGCACGGCTATCGCCTGGAGGTGGAAGCGCACATCATCACCGCTTCGGCCGCGACCAGCGACAACCTGCGCCAGTGCGTGGGCGCGGCGGGCGTCCAGATCCAGCAATTCGTGTTGAACCCGCTTGCCTCGGCGGAGGTGGTGCTGACCGAGCAGGAGCGCCAGATGGGTGTGGCGGTTTGCGACATTGGCGGCGGCACCACGGACCTGGCGCTATATGTCAATGGCGATGTCTGGCATACGATGGTGCTGGCAGTGGGCGGCAACCATATCACCCAGGACATTGCTCACGGGCTGCGGCTCTCGTTCCAGCAGGCCGAGGATGTCAAGAAGCAGCACGGGTATGCCATCCGCACGGGCGTGGGCTCGGAGGAGTATTTCTCGATCCGCCCGTTCGGCGAAGACCGCCCGGTGCAGATCAACCGCCAGGAGATGGCGCACATTATCGAGGCGCGCGTCGAGGAGATCTTCGAGCTCACGCTGCAGGAGATCAAGCGTTCCGGTTACGACGGGCTGTTGCCGGCTGGCATGGTGCTGACCGGTGGCACAGCAGCCTTGCCCGGTATCAAACGGGTTGCTTCCGAGGTGCTGAACATGCCCGTGCGCACAGCCCAACCGGAAAACCTCACCGGGCTGGTGGATCGCCTGCGGTCGCCTGCCTATTCGACCGGCGTGGGGCTGTTACGCTGGGCGCTATCCATGCCTGACCTAGACCTGGGCGCAGAACGCAGCCGCCGCCCGAAAGGAGAGAACCGAATGGATTTTGTGAGAAAACTGATTGGAAGGATTTTGCCGTAACCTGGTCCCAACTGGTATTGGGATCGGGATGTGACCGTGGTAATTCTTATTCGCTACGGAATCAATCGCATCATAAGACTCAATCATTGATGGAGGTAGATATGGACTCGACCGATAAGCAAGTAGAAGAGAGGGGCAAGGAAGCCTTCGCCCGCATCAAAGTGATCGGCGTGGGAGGCGGCGGAACCAATGCCGTCAACCGCATGATCAACGAGGGCATTCAGGGCGTCGAATTCATTGCGGTGAATACCGACGCACAGGCTCTCATGCTGGCGAATTCGCCCACGCGCGTCCGGCTGGGCGACAAGCTCACGCGCGGGCTAGGCGCGGGCGGCGATCCCGAGATCGGCCGCAAGGCTGCCGAGGAATCAGCAGACGAGCTGTACAACGTGTTGAAAGGCTCGGATATGGTCTTCGTCACCGCGGGCATGGGCGGCGGGACTGGCACCGGCGCGGCGCCCGTTGTCGCGCAGATCGCCAAGGAAAGCGGCGCCCTGACGATCGGCGTGGTGACGCGGCCCTTCACGTTTGAAGGCATGCGCCGCCTACAGTCTGCCGAGGTCGGTATTGGCAAGCTCAAGGAGCATGCCGATACGCTGATCGCCATTCCGAACGATCGCCTGTTGCAGGTGGCTGATAAGCGTGCCTCTTTGCAGGATGCTTTCCGCCTGGCGGACGATGTGCTGCACCAGGGCATTCAGGGCATCTCCGAGCTGATCACCATCCCGGGCTTGATCAACCTTGACTTTGCCGATGTGCGCGCAATCATGTCCGAGGGCGGCGCAGCCCTGATGGCTGTTGGAAAAGGGACCGGCGACGAGAAGGCGAAGAAGGCTGCCGAGGATGCCATCTCCAGCAAACTGCTTGACATCACGATCGACGGGGCGCGCGGCGTCCTGTTCAACGTGACGGGCGGTCCGAACATGACGCTCTTCGAGGTCAACCAGGCAGCCGCGATCATCCGCGAGACGGCGCACCCCGATGTGAACATGATCTTCGGCGCGGTCATCGACCCGAACATGGGCGA
>DAITPI010000341.1:0-5106 GCA_036833655.1 Anaerolineales bacterium
AGCGCCTCTTGTCGTCCAGCCACAGACGCCGCACATCGCCCACCGACTCCCTGGTGGGGGCCGCCAGGCCCGTGTCTCCGATCACGAGGGTGAACGCCTGACCCACTCGGAATGTTTCGATCGGCTGATCTTTGACGAAGTAAACCGGCATGGCATAGGTAACCACTGTGTTATCGATCCCCGACGGCGTGCCGTGATGCAGCTTCTCGATCTCGTAGGCAAATGCATTGACCTCTTCATCATCCATGGGATGCCTGAGATGAGCCGCCAATGCACGTGTCAGCGCCACGGTCACCGCCGCACCGGAGCCAAGCCCGGAGGCGACAGGAATGGTGGAAGAGATGTGGATCTCGAGATTTGGGAACGGGGAAACGCGCAGGAGGAAGAAAAGGTTATTGATAACGGCAGCAAGCGGATGGTCGGAGGGGAGTGTGTTCAGCTCGGCATGGAGGTTTACCGCGAAGGCGTCGATCCAGATCCCCGGCCGGGCGGCGTCGGAAACATCTACATCCGCATGGACCTGGGTCACAGGCACGGCCAGGGCGGGTCGCCCGTACACGACAGCATGCTCCCCGAACAGGATGATCTTGCCAGAGGCGGAAGCTTTGGTCATAAATGGATTAAACCTTGCAAAGGTTCATCGTCAACGTGAAAGGTCTTCTGGAAACAACCTTCGCGAAGCTTGCCTTACGAGAGATAGAAAATCGCAATGACCGCCAGCCCCCACAGAAGCACGGTGAGCTGCAACGGCAGGTCCTTCAACGCGACCTCGTCGGGCGAGCCAGCTGCATCCCCGACCTGGATCAGCTGCAGATAGCGAAAGATGCCATAGACCACGAACGGGATCGTGAGCATCATCGCATGGTTTTCCGGAAGATTGGGCGCGGAAAAGGTGTAGAGCGAGTACGCCACGATGGTCATGCCCGAGACGATGGTAATGTACTGGTCGAGCAGCGGGATGGTGTAGCCTTCGAACACCCTGCGATGTGCGCTGGCACCCTGGGCGAGCAAATTCATTTCTGCCCGGCGCTTGCCCAAGCCAATGTAGAGTGAAAATAGAATTGTGATCATATATAGCCAGGGCGAGAACCGTTCGACCGTGATGAGTGCCACGCCTGCCGCGACCCGCAACACAAACCCGGAAGAAATGATCAGCACATCCAGGATGGAGACATGCTTCAGCCAGCGTGAGTACAGGACGTTGATGGCCAGATAGAGCGCCATGATCAGCGCAAAGACGGGTGAAAGCAGGTAGCCCAGGGAAAGGGAAATGCCGGCGAGCAACAGACCCGTTGCCAGCGCCACGCGGACCGGCAGCTTGCCCGAGGCGATCGGGCGATATTTCTTCTCCGGGTGATTGCGATCGGCTTCGACATCGGCAATGTCGTTGAACAGATAGACTGCGCTGGACATGAGACAGAATAAAAAGAACCCTGCAACTGTCCGCAGCAACGGTCCAGGCATAAACAGCTGTTTGTCGAAGATCAGGCCAAAGAAGATGAAGCCGTTCTTTGTCCATTGGCGAATACGCATGGTTCTGATGAGGGCAGAGAGCATGAGACAATTTTACTATGGTCAGCGGAGGACTCGGCGCAGGCTATAATTGATTCATGGCAAAAGTCCGGCTGGATGTGTTGCTCGTGGAGCGGGGACTGGCGGAATCGCGCGCCAAGGCACAGGCTCTGATCATGGCGGGACAGGTCCGCGTGGCGGGACAGGTGGCGCTCAAGCCTGCTACGACGGTGCAAGCCGACTCGCTTCTGATGGTTGACTCAGGTCCGCGCTTCGTCTCGCGCGGCGGCGAAAAACTGGAGGCGGCGCTGGATGTCTTCCAGGTGAACGTCTCGGGCTGGGTCTGCGCGGATGTGGGCGCTTCAACGGGCGGTTTTACGGATTGTCTCCTGCAGCGCGGCGCTACAAAAGTGTATGCCATCGATGTCGGCAAGGGAATCCTGCACTGGAAGCTGCGCAACGACCCGCGCGTGGTCGTAATGGAGGAGACGAATGCGCGCTATGTGGAGTCGCTAGCCGAGCCGGTATCGCTCGTGACCGTAGATGCGTCGTTTATCTCGTTGAAGGTTTTATTGCCTGTGATAAAGAATTGGAAATTTGCCAAAGGAAAGGCGAGCGAGGAAACAGGGAACGTGATTGCCCTGATCAAGCCTCAATTCGAAGCGGGCCGAAAGGATGTTGCGCGCGGAGATGGCGTTATCCGGGACCCGAGCATTCACAGACAGGTACTGCTCGATGTGCTGGGGTATGGGCAAACGGAGGGCTTTCAAATCCTCGGGCTGATCAAGAGTCCGCTGCTGGGGCCCAAAGGGAACACGGAGTTTTTGGTCTGGCTAAGGGAGGGAAAGACCGAGACGGATATCGGCGGGTGGGTAGATCAGGTAATTCGTTAGCAGCATCGTCTGGCCCCGCCAGGGTGCAGACATTGAGTCCGATTTACTCGGAGAAGCTTTCGTGGGCAGAGACATGCTTGCGCGTTTCGGCGAGGATGTCTTCGATGCTCATATCCCGGCGCTCATCCTCGGCAGGGTGATAGTGGACATGAATATGGCGGATGTTGGGGATCGAGTCGTAGATCAGCGATTCGACTTCCGTGGCAATCCAGTCTCCCTGCCGGACGGTGAGAGAGCCGTTGATCCCAATGGTCAGGTTGACCACGAGATGAGGTCCGAAGCGATGTGCCTGCAGCTCTTCGAGCTGCTGCACGCCCTGCACGTTTTTGATCAATTCCGAAATCTGCTGTGCCAGCTCCCGGCTGGGGACAGCATCCATTAACTCGACGGAGGACTCGCGCAAGATATAAACACCTGTACGCAGGATCAGCAGAGCAACCAGCGCGCCCGCCAGCGGATCCCCCCAGGGCAGTCCATTCTGCCCAAAGAAAATACCAAGGGAAGCCGCGCTGGCAGAGAAGATATCGTTGCGATGGTCATATGCCAGCGCATCCACAATCGGGTTTCGGGTCTCTTTGCCCAGCCTGCGGACGTAGAGAAACAGGATGATCTTGATCGCTACTGTTGTCAGGGCTACCCACAGCGCCAGCGGGTGCGAGCCGAGGGAGGTGAGCTTGCCATCGATCAGATCCCACATTTTGTCCACGGCATCCCAGAAGACCGCGACCGCCGTAGCAATCACAAACGCGCCAACAACGAGAGAGGCAATGCTTTCGAGCTGGCGATGGCCGTAGGGATGCTCATCGTCGGCAGGCTTGTTCGCCAGCCGCATAAAGATGCTTGCGACCACATAGTATGCCACGTCGGAGGTGGAGTTGATCCCCTCTGCCAGGAGTGCAGGGCTGTGGGTCAGGATCCCGAAGGTGGTCTTGGCGGCAGCCAGGACAACATTGAATCCCAATCCCAGGTTGATCGCCAGTAGGCTTTTACGGTTTCGCTCGCCGGCCCGGCTACTTCGCTGTTGTGTCATAGGACGATTGTATTGCTTCCGGTGCTGGTGGACAATGGATAAATATCCTACTCTGGGAATGATTACAGAATAGGGGACTGTCTAGAAGGATGGGCGAAAACACGCTCACCACGGAGAACACAGACCACACGGAGCGTTCTTCAGGAGTTTTCTCGGTGGTCTCCGTGTGCTCAGTGGTGAGATCATCGAACAAGCCCACGAAATTGGACACTCGACAGAATAGTCATGGGAAGGCGTCCGGGGGCGCTCTGGTAAAATTCAGCCATGCCCCCCTCCTCTGAATCTGACTTCGATCTCCACCACCCCCAGCCGTTGCTCATCGTCATCTCGGGACCCTCGGGCGCGGGTAAGGATACGGTGATGCAACGCATCAAGGAACGCGGTCTGCCTTTTCATTTTGTCGTGACTGCCACCACCCGCCCACAGCGCAACAATGAAGTGCATGGCAAGGACTACTGGTTCGTTTCCAAGGACGAATTCGCCCGGATGATCGACGAAGATGAGCTGATCGAGCATGCCATTGTCTACGGCGATTACAAGGGCATTCCCAAGCAACAGGTCCGGGAGGCGCTGGCCAGCGGCATGGACGTGGTGATGCGCATCGACGTCCAGGGGGCGGAGACGGTCCGCAAGATGGCGCACGATGTCCTGATGATCTTTCTCACCACCGAGACGGAAGAGGACCTGATCCGCCGCCTCGAGACCCGCAAAACCGAGACGCCCGATGCCCTGGCTTTGCGCATCGCCACCGCCCGCAAGGAGCTGAAGCGAGTGGAAGCATTCGATTATCTGATCATAAACCGCGAATTCCACCTCGACGAGACGGTCGACACGATCCGTGCCATTATCGAAGCGGAGCACCACCGTGTGAACCCGCGAAAGGTTGATTTGTGAATACTTATCCCCCCGATTCCGGGCCTTCGACCCCGCCCACGGAGCCCGCGCCGCCACGCAGCGTTCCCGTGTCGATGCCACGCTCCGCTCCTTATGTGACGTATTCCATCATCGGCGTGACGGCCTTTTTTTATGTTCTGCAACTATTGAGCAATTTCGCCTTTGGCAGGGATCTCCTGGTCATCTATGGCGCCCGGATCAACGAAGCGATCCTTGCAGGGGAGCTGTGGCGGTTCCTGACGCCTGCGCTATTGCATGGCTCTCTGCCGCATATCGCCTTCAATATGTATGCCCTGCTCTCGTTTGGGACAGGGTTGGAGCGCTACTTCGGGCATGGACGCTTTTTCCTGCTGTATGTGCTGGGCGCGTTTGCAGGAAATGTAGCCTCCTTCCTGTTTTCCCCCGGCTACTCTGTGGGCGCCTCCACCGCGATCTTTGGCTTGCTCGGCGCCGAAGCGATCTTCCTCATCCAGAACCGCAAAGTATTCCCCGGACAATTCCGCAGCGCGATCGGAAATATCGTTTTTATCGCGGCGATCAATTTGTTCATTATCGGCTCCCTGCCCGGCATCGACAACTGGGGGCACATCGGCGGCCTGGTCGGCGGCTTAATGTTCACCACCTTCGCCGGACCCAAGTGGGAAGTGGAGGGCATTTATCCATCCTACTATCTTGCAGATAAGCGTCCGTTCAGCTCGGTGATCGTGGGCGCCGCAACGGTCGTGTTGATCTTCGGCGCGCTGGCGATGTGGGGGATGGTGAAGTAGAGATTAGAGA
>DAITPI010000342.1:0-5092 GCA_036833655.1 Anaerolineales bacterium
TTCAGCCAGCGCATGAGGGGATATAGAACAATACTGAAGATGAACAGATCCTTCAGGTACCACAGGTGCGCACCATTCCAGTTAATCGTATCGAGATTGTAGTACTGCGGCAGGAACTGGAAATAGTTTCCGCTGAACAGTCCGTGCGTCTTGTTATCCAGGTAGGCTTGGATTGAGATATGGGTCAGGATAGCCACCAGCAGCGGGATCAGGAGGCGCAGGACCTTGTCCTTAACGAACTTTCCGAAACCGCCTCTCCCCATCGCGTAGAACAGACTGGCCCCCGAAATGGCAAACATCAGCGGCATCATAAAGGAGGTGGCGAATCCATTCCATACCTCCACCGAGGGATACCAGATATTGTTCTTTACAGACCAACCTTCTACGTTGTAAAACCGGGTGGAGTGATAGATATACACGAACAATATACCCAGCACGCGCAGCCAGTCGAGGTCGTATCTGCGTTGAATAGTTTTGGTGTCCATGGCTTACTCCTTTTGTTTGGAAATCGTTTGAAGGATACTCTCCACACATGCGCCTTTGACGAGGAAGGCATCTACGCCAGACCGCTGCGCCTCCGCGCGCGCCGATTCGTAATCATGGACGGTGAGCGCGACCACCCTGCAGGATGGGATTCGCGATTTGATCTGCCGCGTCGCTTCGTACCCATCCATGATTGGCATCTCCAAATCCATGAGAAGGACATCGGGTCGCAGGGATTCGGTCAAGCGGATCGCTTCCAGTCCATTGGCGGCTTCACCGACGATATCGAGATCGGCTGAGAGCGACAGGAGCGTACGCAAGTCGCGACGTACCTCGTCCACATCGTCCACGAGCAAGACTTTGACGGTCATTCCTGTGCCTATCACGAGAAAAAGTATTGGAAGGTTTGCTCGCACTCGTCCGCTTTCCCTGCGGGGATTGGCTGGTCTGCAAGGCTGGCAGGCAGCGGAGCGAGCAATTCTTCTGCCAGTTCCGCTTCGTTGAAGTCGAAGCCGTAATCGCGGGAGGAAGCGCAGATAAGTTCTTCGGGGAGCGCGATAGTGAAGCTGCAGGTCATCATGGGGTTGGTCAGGGTTTGGGTGTTCATGGGATATTCCTTCTTGTTGAAACTTACAGTCCCACTATACGCGCAGACAATGAAAATCACATCTGGCGCGAGAATGAAATCCGCCTGCGAATACAGGCGGATTTATTCTCTACTACCTGGGATGTAGGACTACATCGCAAGGCGGAGATGGTGTCTGGCATCGCGAGCGTTCTTTGCGAAGCAATCCCCTCGTCGGATAGGAGATTGCTTCGGGCTGGGGTTTCGATACAGGCGAGAAAACCACTCGCCTTACTCAACCACCAGCCTGGCTGTGACGATTAATTTTATTGGGGGCGTAACTGCGCGATCAACGAACGCAACTGAGCGAGCGCGTTCTCGGTCATCGTTTGCAGGCGGTCGATCTGTTCAGGGACGCGGGCAGGCTCACGTTCGAGGAGCAGACGCGCCGATTGGGATGTCAGTGTGATGCTGAAGATCGCCTGGCTGACCGAGTCGTGCAGTTCGCGCGCCAGTCGGTTGCGTTCCCGCGCCGCGGCCAGCTCCTCCGCCTGCGCAGCGTGTTCCTGCAATCTTTGGTGGGCAGACTGCAAGTCGGCGAGCAAACGCTGGCTTTCGGCTTGATTGGCTTGCATCCGCAAATACAGGAAATCATAAGAAATCAGGAAGGCACAAACAGCCAGATAGAGCAGGAGGAGCGCAAGTCCTTCCAGCCAGGCCAACCCAAGTATTAAGGTAACAGCAAGCAAAGCAACATACATGCTTATCCAGATCGTCGCAACTCGACGCGAGAACGCGCGTGCAATCTGAATGCAAAGAGGCACATAAAGGAGGCAGGATATGTCTGTGAAAGGGCGCAGGTTGGTCAGCGCGATGACAAGGATGGTCTGCACCGGGAAATAGAGGTATTTGTACGAGGCCAGATGATCCGAAAGCCACGGCTCCAAAGCATACAACAGGCTATAAACGAGGAGAATCGGGATGACAACCACAAAGGTGGACTGTTCCCGATAAAAAAGGAAATTGCGCAGGGCGACCGCGCCGATGAAGATGAAACTGATCAGGTAGCTACCCTGATAGCCGCGCGCCAGCTTCATTCTGGATCCTCACCTGCACTCCCCGGCAGGGCAGAGACCACACCCGGGGCATGTGCGCCAGGCGATTTGCTTAGCAAATCGGGTGTCGACACCGCTTCGACACGGTCAGCGAAAGTCGAACCGTCAGCGCCGCGTCTCGTGATGATGCCTCCGGGCGGATTCTGCGTCACGCGAATGCGCGTCCCTTGACCGGGCCGCGACTCGACCGACAGACTCCATCCGATTTCACGCGCTCGCTCAGTCATGCCAGCCAGCCCCCAATGACCGCGTAGATTCAAATTTGCTTGCGGATCAAAGCCGAGTCCTCGATCTTCGATTTCCAGACAGGATTTGCCTTCATCGAGATTCAAACGAAGTGTCGCCTCACGGACTCCACTGTGTTTGACAACATTGGTCAATGCCTCGTGCGCGATGGAATACAGTCCTGTGGAAACAGTTTCTGATAGCGTTTCCTCTCCGCCTACTTCCAGCAAGACTTGCAGACCATCGCGCTCTTGTCGTTCAGAAGCCAGCCGGCGCAGGGAGGTCGCCAGACCCTCCTGCGCTACGGAGCGCGGACGCAATTGGGACACGAGGGATTGGATCTCTCTCAAGGCGTTCGCGGCAAGTTCTTCGAGGTGGAGCAGCTGTCCCGCGGCGCGCGGCGGTTCCTTATCCAATAACAGGCGTGCAGATTGAGCGGTCAGGTTCATGCTGAATACCGTCTGGGTGACCGAGTCATGCAGGTCGCGCGCCAGACGGTTTCGTTCGTGCTCCACTGCGAGGCTTGCCACTTGGTCGGCGTACCCCTGGAGTTGACGATGCGCGATCTGCAATTCGTTGAAGGTGCGCTGGTTTTGATCATGCGCCGCTTCGGCTCTCAGGACTTGATGGGCGTACCCGCCAAAGAGGAAGCACATGCCGCTGAAAAGCCCTCCCATGGCGAGCCCAAAGAGTTGACCTTCATCCGAAAACAAAAGCGCGCCGGTCATTGCCAGCGCATAGAATGCGATGCACACAAATCCAGAGCGCCTGCCGAAAAAGGATACCGCATCGAGGCTGAGCGGGATAAACAGCAGGGCGAAAAAATCCTCGTAGTTGGAAACGGTCAGCAACCCGATCACGAGGGCGGATTGCAGCAGCAGATAAGCCAGTTGTGCGGATCGGGATTGTACGAAAGGCTTGCGGTGGGTGATCCACGTTTCGGCGAGCAGGAGCAAACCATACGCTGCAAGAAAGGCAAGCACCGCGCCAAATTGTGAATCGCTGTAAAGAATCACCGCGCCGCGCAACGCAACGGCGGCAAAGATCAAATACACGCCAATGGTGCGCATCAGTCCCTGTCCGCGGCCAATCCGTGCCGCAAGGCATAAATGGCGGCTTGCGTGCGGTCGTCCAAATGCAATTTACTGAGGAGGTTGCTGACGTGAGTCTTGACCGTCTTCTCGCTGATGAACAGTTTTTCGGCGATCTCGCGGTTGTTCATTCCATCGGCAATCAGTCGCAGGACTTCCTGTTCGCGATCCGTCAACCCATCTTCAGAGTTGGTTGTAATACGATTCGCCGTCGGTTCTTCCTTGGTTGCCACCGCCATCATCAATTTTTTGGCAACCTCAGGATGCAGCTGCACTTTGCCAAGGTAAGCCTCGCGTACCGCTTGAACCAATTCGTTTGGCGGGATATCCTTGAGCAGGTAGCCCTGTGCGCCGGCGCGGATAGCTGGCAATACTTTATCCTCCTCGCCGAAACTGGTCAGAATAATGACGCGTGTGTGCGGACTGCATTCGATGATCTTGGGCGTGGCATGCAGACCGTCCATTTCGGGCATCACCAGATCGAGCAGGACGATATCGGGTTGAGTCTTGCGCGCCAGTTCCACTGCCTCGAGACCGTTCGCTGCCTCTCCCACCACTCCGATGGGCAAGTCGGATGTATCCTGCAATTCCAGGAACGTCCGCAGGCCCTGGCGCACCATGGCATGGTCGTCCACAATGAGCACCCGAATTTTTCCACCCGCCGATTCATTCGTCTTCTTCATTCGGCCCTCCCACCCCTGATCAGTTCCACTGAATATACTATACGGTAAACGTCCTGAAAAATCAACAATCAATCGACTGTTGGTTCGTCTGGTTTTGCTGCGAATCCGGGTATCTACCACGGAAATTCCCGAAGAGCCCGTCTATTTTCTGTCCATCAGGGCCGAAGGCTGACGTATAATTGTCTCCATGCTTCAGCCTACATCACTCATTCTCGTTTGCCTCGTCCCATCCCCGCGGGATCTGGAGATCGCGCGGCTTCTGGGATGGTACCGCATCCCGCTTCGGACTGCACCCAAAGTGGTGGCGGTGGACTATCTGGCCTTTTACCAGCCCTCAGTGTTCGGCGAGCGCGGTGGACAGATCGAATTCATTTCCGAAGTCCGCGGCCACGAGTTGACCACGCGCGCTGAATTATTAAAGGATGAAGCCGATCATCCACGGGCGAAGGAGGAGTATTACAAGATCCAGATCGGCGGATTGGAGAAGTTAAGAGAAACGATCGTCGCTGATAAATGGAAGCGCATCACGTTTCTATATACAACCGGCGAATACCTGCTCAAAGCAAAAACGCTCAACGATCTGGTTGTAGACGGTGATGAGCGACAGTTGCTCTGGCATTCTTTGCGCGAGAGAGCGGAGAACGAGCAGCTCTACAAAACAGAATTGCCTGAAGTGGATATTCCGCCGGAAGTGTTGATGGCGTTGTTAGGAATAAGGGAGCCAGAAGAGCCATATGAACCAAAGGGATCAAAGGAGGAGGAATGGTAATAAAAGATGCAAAGACTGAGAAAGGTTTTCGTAAGCTGATTGTATGGCAAAAGGCTCACCAGTGGGTATTGTTGATCTATAAACTGACAGAGAAATTTCCAAAACACGAAATGTTTGGGTTGATGAGTCAAATGCGGCGCGCTGCTGTATCGGTTGCTGCA
>DAITPI010000343.1:0-1329 GCA_036833655.1 Anaerolineales bacterium
GAGCAACACAAAACCTGGTTGCATAGTATTCTGCCGCGCCACGTTGTGCAGGGTCAAGAGGGTCTTGTCGCCAATGCCGCGCGGGGGGACATTGATGACGCGGCCCAGGCTGGCTTCGTCGGCCGGGTTGTGGATCAGCCGCAGGAAGGCGATGACATCCTTGACCTCGCGCCGTCCGTAGAACCGTTGCGCGCCGACGAGCCGGTAGGGGAGGCGCGCCTGCAAGAACGCCTCTTCAATGAGGCGGGATTGGGCGTTGGTGCGGTACATCACCGCGCAATTGCCCGGCTCGAACTGGCGGGAAGCGACCAGCTGCGCGATCGTATCCACCACGAACGATGCCTCAGCGTAATCGTCGGGTGCTTCATAGAAAAAGATCTTTTCGCCATCGCCGCGGTCGGTGAACAGCTTCTTGCGCTTGCGGTTCAGGGCGCGGTCGATCACCGCCATGGCTGCATTCAGGATGTTCTGCCGGGACCGGTAATTCTGCTCGAGCAGGATGGTCTGGGCTTCGGGGAAGTCCTGCTCAAAACGCTGCACGTTGCGCCAGTCAGCCCCCCGCCACGCATAGATGGAATTATGCACAATCATGCCATTGGCAATGTAGTTGTGCAAATCGTCTACTTCGAAGTCGAAAACAGTTCCATTGTAAGGCTCGTAATGAATCTCCCGAATCTCGTCTTCTATAATCTGACCGTCCCTTTCTAGCGCCACGATCATAGAAGGATGAAGATGAGATGCGGGAACGAGTTTAAATTCATAGGCAGAGTTCTGAGTAAGAAATACCTTGCTTCCCATTGGCTTGGAGCCTAACCACTGAGACACGGAGACACGAAGTAAACCTTCGAGAGAATCCCCGTAGCTCCGCGTCTCCGCGGTGAAAAGGTTGTGTTTCGACCGTGTATGCGGCAGGCCGGTTCCAATTTCCGGCGTAGTATCCTGAGCCTCTTCGCTTAAGGATGCGGCAAAAATAATATGATTGGGTGTTGTGGCGAGGGCGGTGCCGCGTTTTGTTGTAATTTTTACCAACCTGCCTTCGAAATGTCTTCTTCCAACATGATTCACGCGGGAGGGCAAAATAGAGCCGCGTCCACTGGCAGCGACGACGATATCGCCCACCTTGATCGTTTCAATGGGCTTCTCACCATCGAGGGTCTTAATCCGTGTCCCCGCCGGAAAGCATTGATCGGGATCGCCCACGCAAAAGATATTCTTATGGAAAGAAGCCAGCTCCCGGACCAGCGCATATTGCGCCAGGTTGGTATCCTGAAACTCATCCACCAGCACGTGGCGGAAGCGCTGGGCGTATTTATCCCGCACAGTTGGATT
>DAITPI010000343.1:1429-5088 GCA_036833655.1 Anaerolineales bacterium
ATCACCGCCTTGACGATCCGTTCCTGGTCGTCGGTGTCGAAGATGACGAAGTTCGACCCGATCGGCAGATAATCGGCCTCCCGGCGCAGGATACGGGCGCAGATCGAGTGGAACGTGCCCAGCATGATCCCCTCGATGGCCTGGTCGGGCAAGAGCGTTTTGACGCGCGCCTGCATCTCCTTCGCGGCTTTGTTGGTGAACGTCACGGCCAGGATCTGCCAGGGCCGGACTCCCTCCACCGCGATGAGATAGGCGATCCGCTGGGTCAGGACGCGCGTCTTCCCCGAGCCCGGACCGGCTACCACCAGAATGGGACCATTCCCCGCGGTGACGGCTTCGAGCTGTTGCTTGTTAAGTCTGTCAAGGATTTCCATGAGAGAAAATAAGGGCGGGTCTTGTGACCCGCCCGGAGCACTGGGCTATTTGAGTTCCGAGGTACAGTTCGGGCAACGGGCGGCTTTTAGAGGGATGGTGGTGAAGCAATATGGGCACTCCTTGGTTGTCGGCGTGGTGGGTTCCTCCCGCTTGAGGCGGTTCATCGCGCGCACCAGTAAGAAGATCACAAAAGCAACGATGATGAAGTCAATAATAGACTGCACGAACGCGCCCCACTTGACCACCGCATTTCCCACCTGGATAGCCTGGTCGCTGAAGTTGACTCCGCCCATCAGCAGGCCGATCAGCGGCATGAGAATATCGCCCACCAGGGATGAGACGATCTTGCCGAAGGCGCCTCCGATGATCACGCCCACCGCCAGATCCATGACGTTGCCTCGTATGGCAAATTCCCTGAATTCTTTCAACATTTCTTCCTGCGGTGATAGGTAAGCATAGAGAGGCATTCTACCGTTTTGAAATGGCACTGTCAACAAAAAGGCAAGGGCTGACCGGTTAAGAAGGATGTCAGGCGCGGGGTGATTTTAAGCATCCCCCTCTGGAGTTGTCTGAAACAGTTCTCAAGAACTGTTTTTTTCGATTCCAGGGCTCTGTGATTGTTCCACAATTGTATTACTGTTGACGCACTTAAGGAATTAGGTATAATTCGGTCTGCTTGGCACTTTAGGACCATGGGTCCTAGTACTTCATCGTTGTAAAGGAACAAAATGGATGCCCGACTTCATTCTTGATGTGCAAGGGCTTGAAACTACGTTTAGAACCCCGGATGGAGTTGTACACGCGGTCAATGGTGTCTCATTCGGATTAGCAGAAGGTGAAACTTTAGGAGTGGTTGGTGAGAGTGGGTGTGGGAAGAGTGTGACCATGCTCTCGGTCCTGGGGCTCATTCCTTCCCCTCCCGGGAAGGTGGAAGCGGGGAAAGCGATTTTTGCCGGTCAAGATTTGCTGAAGATGACAAATGAAGAGATCCGCCATGTCCGTGGCGCGCAGATCGGGATGATCTTCCAGGATCCGATGACTTCCTTGAATCCTGTGTTGACGATCGGCAAGCAACTCGAAGAGCCGCTGATGCTTCACATTGGTATGACCAAGAATCAGGCCCGCGACCGCGCTGCGGAATTATTGTCGATGGTGGGGATTCCGAACGCGAAGGAGCGGCTGAACGATTACCCTCATCAATACTCCGGCGGCATGCGCCAGCGCGTGATGATCGCGATGGCGCTATCCTGCAGCCCGCAGATTTTGATCGCCGATGAGCCAACCACCGCGCTGGACGTGACCATCCAGGCGCAGATCATGGACCTGGTGAAGCGCCTGCGCGACGAGCTCGGCATGGCGATCATCTGGATCACACATGATCTGGGCGTCGTGGCGGGCATGGCGCAGCGCGTTCTCGTTATGTACGGCGGCTTTATCATTGAGGAAGCGCCCGTCCGGGAGCTGTATTCCAACCCGGAACACCCGTACACCATCGGCTTGCTGGGTAGCCTCCCCCGGGTTGATGAGAAGGAGCGCACGAAGCTGTATTCCATTGAAGGTCTTCCGCCTGTCCTGTACCAGAAACCAGATGCCTGCCCCTTTGCCCCGCGTTGCAAGTGGGCGATGGAACATTGTTGGAAGGAAAATCCACCCTTAATGGAAGTGGGTCCTGATCACCGGGCAGCCTGCTGGGTCGATACAAAGACCGGGAGACATCGCTGATGGTCACCAAAGAGACGAACAATAACGAGACATTGCTGCACGTCGAAGATCTGAAGATGCACTTTCCCATCTATCGTGGCGTGTTCCAGCGCCAGGTGGGCGCGGTCCGCGCGGTGGATGGTGTAAGCTTTGATGTAAAGCGCGGGGAAACGCTGGGGTTGGTGGGGGAATCAGGCTGTGGAAAGTCTACGACCGGTCGTACGATCCTTCAACTCTATAAGCCGACGGCGGGAAACGTCGTCTTCGACGGGACGGACCTCGTCACGTTAAAGGGCGAGCAGCTGCGCCAGATGCGCCGCAAGATGCAGATGATCTTTCAGGACCCGTATGCCAGCCTCAACCCGCGCATGACGGTGGCGCAGCTGGTGGGTGAGCCTCTTATGGTTCACAACGTTGCCACCGGCGCGCAGATCAATGAGCGCGTGGAGCATCTGCTGGAGCTGGTCAATCTCAACCCGGCCTTTGCCAGCCGCTATCCACACGAGTTTTCCGGTGGACAGCGCCAGCGCATCGGTGTCGCCCGTGCTCTGGCACTGCAGCCTTCCTTTATTATCTGCGATGAGCCGATCTCCGCGCTGGATGTCTCCATTCAGGCGCAGGTGGTCAACCTCCTGGAGGAGCTGCAGCAGCAGTTCAACCTGACGTATCTCTTTATCGCGCACGATCTCTCCATGGTCAAGCACATTAGTGATCGCGTTGCCGTCATGTATCTGGGGGTCATTGTCGAGCTGGCATCGCGCGACGAGCTATATGCCAGGCCTCTGCACCCGTATACCCAGGCGCTCCTATCTGCTGTGCCGATCCCCGATCCGGTCGCGGACTCAAAACGCAAGCGCACCATTCTTCAGGGAGATGTCCCGTCCCCGGCGAACCCGCCTTCCGGTTGTCGTTTCCGCACGCGTTGCCCCATTGCCGAGGCTATTTGCGCAGAGACGCGACCCGAGTTCCGCGAGATTCGACCGGGTCACTTTGTCGCCTGTTTTTTTGCAGAAAGGTTCTTGTAAAAGGTAACCCTTTTGAAAGGAGGTGGTTGTCCGGTAAGACTCGAACTGTTTCTATTGGATGTGAGTAAGTACTCTACAAACCCTTCAAATTTTGTGAGGAGAAGAAAAAGATGCGTAAATTGTTTGCTTTACTAAGCTTGCTGGTCCTTGCAAGCATGATCCTGTCCGCTTGCGGTGGCGCTGCACCTGCAACACAGGCGCCCGCGGCGACAGAAGAGCCGTCTCAACCGGCTGCCACCGTAGCCCCGGGTGCTACGGAAGCCCCCACCACCGGTGGCCCCAAGTCCAAGGATCCCACGACCTTTGTCAGTGTCTCGATCGGTGAGCCCGAGACGCTCGATCCGGCCCTGGCGTACGAGACATCTGGCGGCGAGAAAATCCAAAACGTCTACGAGACACTGGTCTTCTACGATGGCATTGCGACCGACAAGTTCGTGCCGCAGCTGGCTGAGTCCTGGGAGCTGTCTGACGATGGCACCGTCTGGACCTTCAAGATCCGCGAAGGTGTCAAGTTCCATGATGGCGCCGACATGACCCCCAGCGATGTCGCCTATTCCT
>DAITPI010000344.1:0-5081 GCA_036833655.1 Anaerolineales bacterium
GGTTGACAAACAGCTCCGTGTAGTAATCGGTGGTAAAGCCATACTGGACCTCCCCGCGCTGGCCACGATCCGCTTCGAGGCGGAAGAGAGAACGGAATGGCAGAGCCGCGAGAGGCAATAGGAAGAAAGAGGTGAGAAGCGAGATAAATATCGTGATCAGGATCTTTTCTGATAGCGTTCTCGGCTGGCGGATATTTGCCTCGGCAGTGCGTGGCGCCGTCTGGATGGTTGCACGACCGACCAGGCGCGTATAGAGCAGCGAGACCAACAACGTGCAGATCAACTGGATCACGGCGAGTAAGGCAGCCAGAGACAGGTTTGGCAGCCTGAGAACCCGCAGGTAAATTTCCACTTCCAGGGTAGCGAACCTGGCACCACCCAAGAGCAGAATGACGCCAAAGCTGGTGAAGTCAAAGAGAAAGACCAGCAGCGAGGCAGCGAAAATGGAAGGACGCAGGATCGGGAGGATCACATTCCACCAGACGTGGAGCGAGTCCGCGCCGAGGGAGCGCGCCGCAGCCTCCAGCCTGGGGTCCAAACTGGAGAGGGCCGTGCTGACCACCCGGATGATGATCGTGGTATTGTAGAAAACGTGGGCAATTAATATGGCTGTCAATGTTCCGATAAAACTGAAAGAAGAAAGAGGAAGGAGTGTCCCGATCAGCCCGCGCGGTCCCAGGAGCGCGCTGAAGCCCGCGGCGACAACAACCGTTGGCAGCATGAAGGGAACCGCGGTGAGGGCACGAAGCAGTGACTTGCCGCGGAAATCATACCGGGCGAAGAGATATGCCGAGGGCAGACCGAGAAGCAGAGTGAGGAGTGTCGAAAGGGTTGCCTGGTAGAAGGTAAAAAACAAAACTCGCGAGGCAAGAAGGAGGTTTGCCGGGTTGAGGGTTTGAGGATCGAAGGTCAGCGCGAGGATGCGCGAGAGAGGATAGAAAAAGGCGACGATGAGAAATGAAATTGGCAGGAGCCAGAGGATGAACCGTGCACGGGCAGACAAGGATAGAGGCATCAGGCTCGATAGAAGGACGCGTCCCCTGGGAGTTGTCTGATTACTTGTTTCCATAGATACCTGTCTACCTTCTACTTGAGCACCACATCCGTCCAGGCTTGAATCCACTCGTCGCGTTTTGCCGCGATCACGTCCGGCGCCAGGGTTGCGGTCTGCTCGGGAGCCTGCGCATATTTCGTGAACGCTTCGGGCAAAGCGGCATCCGGGTTCACGGGATAGACAAACATCTGCAGCGGCAGATCCTCCTGGAATTGCTTGTTGAGCATAAAGTCCACGAATTTTTCGGCAAGCTGGCGTTGTCTGGTCCCTTTGAGGATTCCGACAAACTCGATCTGCCGGAAGCAGGTATCGGGCCCCAGAATGGAGGCGGTTGGCGCATCCTTTAGAGGCTTCTCCGCGTAGACCACCTCTGCAGCGGGAGAGGAGCCATACGAGACCACCATGGGCTGCGGTCCGTGCCCGGACGAGCCGCTGAAGTTGTTGTAGTAGGCCGTTTCCCAGCCATCTACAACGACTACATTGTTGTCCTTCAATGCCTGCCAGTACTCGGTGAACGAATCCCCAAAATGCGCCACAGTGGCGAGCAGGAAGGCAAGCCCTGTGGAAGACGTGGCAGGATTCTCCACCACCAGCAAGCCCCGGTATTCGGGCTTGGTCAGATCCTCCAGGCTCTGCGGGATCGCCAGGTTATTGTCCGCGAAGTAAGCCTTGTCGTAGTTGATGCACACGTCGCCATAGTCTACCGGCAGGGCACGGTTGGAATCATCCAGTTTGTATTGTGCGGGGATGTCTGCCAGCCCGGGGGCTGCGTAGGGCTCGAAGATATCTTCCGTGAGAGCACGCGAGAGAAACGTGTTGTCGACGCCGTAGAGCACGTCAGCCAGGGGGGCCTTCTTGGTGAGGACTGCTTTGTTCAGAACAGCACCTGCATCTCCGCTTTGCAGGAAGACAACCTTGGCGTTGTTCGCGTCCTCAAAGGCTTTGACTACGCCTTCGCTGACAGAGAAGGAATCGTGCGTCATGACCGTCAGCGTTTGGGGGCCGCCTGGTTGCGTTGCGGTCGCTTCAGACGTACAGGCTGAAAGAAGAAAGAGGAAAGAGGTCAAGAGTAGGGTTATTTTTTTCATGGTCATCCATTACTTTGCTGTCATGCCTGGCGGCGATGCACGACGAGCAGCAAGCCCGATCCGATCGAGATGGAGGCAGTCTCGCCGAGCATTTCGTTACTGATGCCGCGCGTTTTGTCGGGGTAGAGCGTCTCGTCATTCAGCTGCCATCTCAAGTCCCTGGTCCGAATTCCGGCAACGAGACCGCCCCAGGGGATCAGCGAGACGAGATCACCGCCCCTCCCGTGGACCTGGACCTCGTCCCGGCAGATGAAGGCTTCCTCCAGGCCGTCGTCGAGCTTGACGTCGAGGTGGGCGAGGCGAGGATCGGTCAGAAGGGTAAGGTTGCCAAGCGTCTGATCGAGGCGCCCGCCGAGTGCCCCGAGGATCAGGATCTGGTCCGGCTTCAGACCAATGGCGCGGTGGATCGCAAGCTCGAGGTCGGTCTCATTCTTATCGTGAGGGAAGCGCTCTATCGGCACACTCGCATCCTGGAGAATCTGGAGCTGCTCCTGCCCCGCCGAGTCCAGGTCGCCAATGACCAGATCCGGCTGGATGCCAAGCGCCAGGGCATGCCGGGTGCCGCCATCCGCACAGAGAATGTAGTCAGCGGGGCGCAGAAGCTGGTGGGCACTCTCAAGATCGGGAAGCTCGCCGTTGGCAAAAATAACAATACGCTGCACATTGCTTCGCAATGAAAAATCCTCCGGGGCGGAGGATGGTTGGTTTGAAAGGTATGTTCCCTCCGCCAGCATGATCTGGATCAGGTAATTCGGGTTGAGCGCGGCTCGCTCCTCTCAGTCCCGCAACGTGGGACACCCCGTTGAATTGTTAGATGTAACTATACTCTATTTTTGGGCGCTGTCAAATCAAAAGCTGCTGTCATCCGCGTTTCGTCTACAGGTCTCGGCAAACACTCAACCCTCCGCGCAGCGCGAGGACTAGCGGACGCGCCGGCGCCACTCCTCTTTCATTTGCAGCTCGCGCGGACTTGTGCCAGAATCCAGGGCAAGGAAGTCGGTGAGCAGCCGGTTGAACTTGCTGGCTTCATCGATCATCGGGAAATGACCCGAGGTCTCGAGCTCGATCTGATGCGTCATCGTAGACATGGAGTCTTCACCGTCCGGCGTGGTAATCGCGGGATCCCGGTCGCCATAGACCAGCAGGCATGGAATGTTCAGCGCCCGGAAATTGCTGAAGACGTTGGTTGCCTGCAGCCCGGCTAGCGAGGCGGCGATCGCCTGGGCATCCGCTTTCGGGGCGTCTGCGAGAGCGGTGATCGTCTCCGGGGTGCGGCTCATCAGCCAGTCACCCAGCTCGCCCGGTGAAGCCGTCCGCAGGCGCGCATTGACTCCTTGATAGTCCAGAGGGCAGCTGACCGCCATCATGCGGTCCACGCTCTGCGAAAAGCGGGTGGCAAAGGTCATCCCCACCAGGGCGCCCAGGCCGTGTCCCACCAGAGCGATCTTGCCGATCCCCATCTCATTCAGGAAACGGTCGACCAGGGTCGCCTGTTGGTCGAGAGAATAGTTGAGCGGGCTGTGTGCGCTATCGCCAAAGCCCCACAGATCCAGGGCATAAGCGCGATAGGAGGTGGAGGCAACCTGCATGGCATTGATCCAGTAACGCCACGAGCCGACCCAGGTGTGGAGGAAGATGACAGGACGGCCGCGTCCCAGCACCTCATAATGCACAATCGAACTATCCAGAAGAATTGCGCTCAATAACTATTTCCCAAACTTTCCAAGAATGGCTTTCACACGGTTCGTGAGCTGGTCGGGGGCAAAAGGCTTGAGCAAGTAAGCCTCCGCACCTGCATCGAGGCCCTGCTGAATCTCGCTCTCCTGCCCCTTGGCGGAAAGAAAGACCACGGGGATATCTTTTAGGTCTGGATTGGATTTCAGCATCCGGCAGGCTTCGTAACCGGTCATGCGCGGCATGCGAACATCCATGAGGACCAGATCCGGCTTGACCTTGGGTGCCAGCTCGACAGCTTCCTCGCCATTTGTTGCGGCGAACACTTCATGACCGGCGAATCGAAGGGTAAACGCCAGCAGGTCACGAATATCACGTTCATCTTCTGCGATCAGAATCTTTGCCATGGGATCCTCATTGCGGTTCGTAGACGGGTAGAGTAAAGGAGAATGTGCTCCCATCTCCCGGCACGCCCGAGCTCTTCATCCAGATACGACCTTTATGCATCTCCACAATCTGTTTGACGATCGAGAGCCCCAGTCCGGTTCCCGGTGTGGACAGCACCAGCGGGTGCTCGCCACGATAGAAGCGCTCGAAAACGCGCGCCTGATCCTCCACCGGAATACCGATACCATTGTCCTTGACGTCCACCTGCACCTCTTTGCCGCCATTTGGATGGATCTGCACGATGATGGTGCCGTTCTCCGGGGTGTAGTGATAGGCATTGTCCACGAGGTTGCCCAGGATCTGGCGCACCCGCTCGATATCGCCGTAGACGTGCGGGAGTTTCTTGGGAGCCTCCAGCGATAGCGCGATCGGCTTGTTCTCCTCCTGCGAGCGCCGGAGCACATCTCCGATCACATCCTCGGCGATCTCTCGCAGGTCAAGCGCCTGGGGCGAGAGCGTCACACGCCCGGACTCGATACGGGAGACATCCAGCAGGTCATTGACCAGGATGTTGAGCCGTTCCGTGTTGTTCTTGATGATGTTCAGGAAATGTGCCTGGTTCTCGTTCACGGCACCGGCGGCGCCCATGAGCAGCACATCGACGTAACCGCGGATGGAGGTCATCGGCGTGCGCAGCTCGTGGCTGACGGTAGCAACAAACTCGGACTTCAGACGATCCACTTCCACTTCATGGGTGATATCACGGAAGACAGAAACCGTACCCAAAAATTCCGAGCGGTATATAACTGGAGCCAGATGAACCGAAACAACCCGGTTATTGTCCAGAGTGATCTGTTCCGAATAGATATGGCCCTGGT
>DAITPI010000345.1:0-5067 GCA_036833655.1 Anaerolineales bacterium
GCGGCGCGCATCGCCGGTCCGCGACCTTTGACCCCGAATCCTTCCAGCGTAGAGGCTCGGAAATGGGCGAGGAGCGTCTCTTCGCATTTGCCGGGCTCGGAACGCCAGGCAGGATAGGAGGTCTTGTGTCCCTGAATTCCATCGTTGAGCGTCTGAGTATCGGGATGCAGGATCTCGGCCGGGTGTAACCGCGTCAGCTCGGCGCGCAAGGCCTCAAGAGGCAGCTCGGTCACGGCGAACTCGCCAGTGGTGATATCCGCGTAGGAAACCGCGGCCGTCTTCTCGTCGAGAACGACCGACGCAAGATAGTTATTCGAGTCGCCGGGCAGCAATGCCGGCTCGGTCACCGTCCCGGGCGTTACCACGCGGATGACCTTGCGCGGGAAAAGCCCTTTGACCGGTGTTTCCCCCATCTGTTCGCAGATCGCGACGTGATAGCCTTTCTCGATCAGCCGCGCCAGGTAGTTCTCCACTGCGTGGTAGGGGATGCCAGCAAGCGGGACGCGGGTCCCTTTGCCCACCGAGCGGGAAGTCAGGACGATATCGAGCTCGCGCGCGGTTAGCTCCGCATCCTCATCGAAGGTCTCGTAGAAATCGCCAAGCCGAAAAAAAAGGATGGTGTTGGGATATTCGCGCTTGATATCGAGATATTGCTGTCGGGCGGGGGAGACATCGTCGTTGTGCATAGTACGATTTTACTTTGGCACTCGTTATTCTTTCAAGAGAGCTCGATTCCGGACACGAGAAACGCTATTTGCATAGAACAATTGTACTATGGATCCGCTCTCTGCCGACCCTGCTTCGACACGAATTGACGGATCGAAACAGGTACGGTATAAAGCCATTCCAATTTAAGGTTAAAGGAGTAGAGATGTATATCGATCCAAATACCGGCGGGATGTTGTTCCAGGTGCTGGCAGGCGTCCTTGCCGCTGTTTCAGGAGTGCTGTTCTTCTTTTCGCGCCAGATCCGCCAGGGGATTGCCCGGCTGCGCCGTCGTCGCCGGGAAGGCGATGAAGGCGAGCGTGAATAGGCGTCGAATCGATGAAGACCTTGATTCTGGGGTTTGATTCTTTCGATCCGGCTGTCTTTGAGGAGATGGCCGGGCGGAATCAACTCCCAAACTTCGAGAAGTTTACCAGGAATGGCGGATATTCCCGGCTGGAAGTCAGCACGCCGCCACAGACAGAGGTCTCGTGGACGAGCATGGCAACCGGCGCCGACCCCGGGGGGCATGGGATCTTCGATTTTGTCCATCGCGACCCAGTGACCTATATGCCGTATGTGTCCATTTTGCTCACCCGCACCGGTAAGCTGGGCGAGCAATTCGTCCCACCCTATACGGCGAAGACATTTTTCGAAGAAGCTGCCGACCTGGGCTATCCTGCCACAGCGTTGTGGTGGCCGGCGATGTTTCCTGCCCGCCCGGATGTACCCGTGAATACATTGCCTGGGCTTGGCACGCCGGATATCCGCGGGCAGCTGGGTGTGGGGACGCTGTTCTCCACCGAGGAGGAAACCCGCAAAAAGACCCGGGTGGAGAAGTTGTCTTCCGTTGGAAAGAACCGCTTCCAGGCGAGTCTACCGGGTCCGCAAACACAGGGCAAGGGCGGACCGCAGACGCTCCGCCTGCCAATCACTCTCGACGTCCTTGATGACTCCAGTGCAAGGCTCACGATAGACAACCAGCGGATCGATCTACGCCTGGGACAGTGGAGCGAAATCGTTGTCGTGCGCTTCAAAGCCGGGGCCTTAATGACTGTCCATGCCCTCACTCGCTTCATCCTGACGCGTACCGGCGCAGCCACGCGCTTGTACGCCTTGCCGCTGCAAATTCACCCCTTGCACTCCCCGTGGCATTATGCCTCCTCGCCGTCCTTTTCCAAAAAGCTGTGGAGCGACGTCGGTCCGTACCTCACACTCGGCTGGCCCCAGGATACGACAGGGCTGGAGGACAGCTGCATCGATGACGGGCAGTTTCTCGCGTTATGCGAGACGATCTTTGAACGCCGTATCCAGATTCTCTTTTGCCTGATGCGGGATTTCCGGGAGGGTGTCCTGGGGGCGATCTTCGACGACCTCGATCGCATCCAGCATATGTTTTTTCACAATCGCATGGACGTGGTGCAGGATTGGTACATGCGCCTTGACAAGTTTGTGGGCGATGTCGGCGCGAAGGTCCGGTCGTGGAGCGGCAAGTATCGCTACCTGATCCTTTCCGATCATGGCTTTACGCAATTCGAATACAAGGTGCACCTCAATCGCTGGTTGCTGGATCATGATTATTTGTGTTTGAAGGACGGCGGCGATGACCTGAGTTCTGTCGATTGGAGCAAGACCCACGCCTATGCGATCGGCTTGAACAGCCTCTATCTCAATATCTCTGGTCGCGAAGGGAAGGGGATTGTGCAAGCCGAGGAGATCGAACACCAGTTAGCGGACCTTCAGGCACGACTCCTGGATTGGGAAGATGAGCACGGCCATCGCGTGGTACAACGGGCCCGCCTCAAGCACGAGACCTACTCCGGTCCGTACGCACGCCTGGGACCCGATCTCGTGGTGGGCTATGCGGCCGGATACCGCGGTTCGTCCGAAACGGGCCTCGGCAAGATTCCCGCGACGAGGATCGAGACGAACACCGATCACTGGGGCGCCGACCACTCGATGGATGCGGATATCGTGCCCGGTGTGATCTTTGCCAACCGCGACCTGCGCGATTTTGGGACGATTTCCTTTCGCGATATCCCCTTCCTGGCGATCGGCAGGCATTTGACGCAGTCGAACGTGAAGCCGCCCTCCCGTGCGACCGGCGAGGGACAAAAGGCGCTCGAGGAACGTCTGAAAGGTCTGGGCTATCTATAACTTATGAAATTCTTTTCACGATCCAATGGGAAACACTCTGTCGACCAGCCGGTGATCGTCGTTTCTGGCTTGCCGCGCTCGGGAACCTCGATGATGATGAAGATGCTGGCAGAGGGCGGGCTGCCCGTCATCACGGATCAGCTGCGCAGCGCCGATGTGGACAATCCCAACGGCTATTTCGAGCTGGAGGCAGTCCGGCAGCTCAAAGAGGGGGATGTGGCCTGGCTTCAGGATGCGGATGGGAAGGGTGTGAAGGTGATCTCTTCGCTGCTCGAATATCTTCCGGGAGATCACCGGTACAAGATCATCTTTATGGAGCGGGAGAGTAAAGAGACGCTTGCCTCACAACGCAAAATGCTCGATCACCGGGGGGAGCCGACGGGCATGAGCGATGCCGAGATGGAGGGGCAGATTCGGGGACACCTGGCTGCGGTCAAGCCCTGGCTGGTGCGCCAGCCCAACATGGAAGTGCTCTTCATCAAGTACAACGCGCTCATTGCCGAGCCCGACCGCTTCTGCGAGCAGATCGCGGAATTCGTCGATCTTCCGCTAGACCAGGCTCGCATGCAGGCCATCCCCAACGTGGCGCTCTATCGCAACCGGATCTCGAGCCGGGACGAGCCTTCCTGATGGCAAAGCGTCTTCCCACCCTGCAGTCGATTCTGCAGGTCTACGCTGTGATTGCGGTACTGCTCGCCGGCTGGACGATCACGGCGTTCTTGTGGAAGCTCTCTGCGTGGTTGTTGTTGCTGAACCTGGGCGAGGTACTGACCATTTTTTCCTATGCGATGACAGCCAATCTATTGGAAAGCTTGCTGCTGATCAGCATCCTGCTCGTCTTGAGTCTCCTGCTTCCCGCGCCTGTTCTACGCGACCGGTTCGCGTTGCGCGGCTCGCTGCTTGCCATCGGCTTGATCGGTGCGCTGATGGCATTTGTCGGCATCCATATGCAGTCCGGGCTGCAAAACAGGACATTGCTGTTGGTGGCTCCGCTTGTCGTCATTGCGGTCACTACATTTCTGCTATGGTCGTCTGCCCGGGTTGTGCATCTGGTCCATGCTGGCATCCTGTGGATCTCTGACCGCTTGATCGTCTTTCTCTTTGTGCTCATCCCGCTGTTCCTCTTCTTTTCCGCCTATGCCGTCATTCGAAACGCTCTGTGAAAATCGCGATGCCCGGGATTAGTCGCCGCGAGTTCATAAAGGCCTCGGCTGCTCTCGTGGGAGCAACCGCGTTTTCGCGAGTCTCACGTTATGTCTCCTCTGCTGCCCCGGGTGGTGCGGGGAAACCGAATATCCTGCTGTTCGTGTTCGATGCCATGTCCGCCCGGCATCTGTCTCTGTATGGATACGCGCGACAGACCACGCCGAATTTGCAGAAATTCGCCGAGCGCGCGACTGTGTATCACCACCATCACTCAGCCGGGAATTTCACCACGCCGGGCACCGCTTCGATGTTGACAGGAATGTATCCATGGACCCATCGCGCTTTCAACTATCGTGGGATGGTCGCGCGGACCCTCGCCGAGCGCAATCTCTTTCACTTGGTCGGGGACGAATATACGCGCTTCGCCTTCACTCAGAACCTGTGGGCAGACGTCCTGCTCGATCAGTTTGCTGCGGATCTGCAATTCCATCTGCCGTCGCAAGCCTATAGCCAGGCTGTGTACACGCTGCCGCAGTCCAGCGATATCCCCCGTGACCGGACGATGGCATATTATGCCTTCCAGGATTTCCTCAATCTTCGAGTGGACGATGCCACGTCCTTTCCGGGTTCCCTCCTTCTCGCCTCCGCGGATCTTGCCCGGGCGCTGAGATCCGGTACGCCGCATATCTCGGCAAACTATCCGCGCGGGCTGCCCACCAACCATGATTTTGCGTACGAGCACCCCAGCCTTCTCGATGGCTTGAGTCAGCTCATTCAGGGCACACTTCCCTCCGTCTCACCGTACCTGGCGTACTTCCATCTCTGGTCGCCGCACGAACCTTACAATGCGCGCCGGGAATTTGTTGGCATATTTCCAGATGAGCTTGTGATGTCTGCCAAGCCTCGTCACCCACTTGCAGGAAGCGAACATTCCGACTCATACCTGCAGCAATATCGCCGCGAGTACGATGAGTTCATCGCCGACCTGGATTCTGAGTTTGGACGGATGATTACCGATCTCGAAGCGGCCGGCGCACTGGAAAACAGCTATGTAATCGT
>DAITPI010000346.1:0-5054 GCA_036833655.1 Anaerolineales bacterium
GTTCTTTTTGTTTTTGTATATTACTCTCTATACCTTCGGGCATTTATTGCTGGAGGGGAAAGCCAGGTAAACCTTGCGAATGCCTGTCCCGAGGCGGTGCCGAGGGATCTCGAGCTTTGCAAGGCTTCCCATATGGCAGCGCGAAACGGACCACACGATGAACAAACAAGACATCTTGACTCTCTACCGCTATAACCAGTGGGCAAATGCGAAGATCCTGGATCGGACAGCACAGGTCACGCATGAGCAATTCGTAGGACCGGCGGCCTTCCCGCATGGTGGCCTGCGCGGGACGCTGATCCATGCGATGTCTGCGGAATGGATCTGGCGGAGCCGGTGGGAGGGCGTCTCACCCACTCGTCTTTTGAAGCTGGACGAATTCCCGACCTTCGAGCTCGTGCGCCTGCGCTGGACGGAAGATCAGGAGAAGCTGATGGCGTTCGTCGAGGGCTTGACTGATGAGAGACTGAACCAAACGTTCGATTACAATAACACTTCCGGCAAGCCATTCCGACGGATCCTCTGGGAAGCTATGGCTCATGTGGTCAATCATGGGACCCAGCATCGAACCGAAGCCGCGGCGATCCTGACGGAGCTCGGTCATTCGCCGGGAGACCTCGACTTCATCTATTTCCTCGATTAGGGGCGACGGTTCGGATCCGTTAGGTCGATCCTGACTCCGGCAACGTCCTCCTGATCTCGAGACGGACTCCACTAACATGTTCCGACGATTTCGTAACTACTTCATTCGTAACCGGTATAGCATTGCCGTCTTCATGCTGCTGAATATCGCCTGTGCCGTCTGCATCGGGCTTGTGCTGGCGCGGGTGGCATACAGTGATTCCCCTCGTCACACGGGGCTGGTGTGGAACCTGTTCCTTGCCTGGATTCCCTTCATGCTGGCGTACTTTGCCCACGCTGTTTCCTGGGGGCGGAGGACGCTCTATCTCATCATGCCGCTCGTCGCCTTCCTGTGGCTGATCTTCTTTCCCAACGCGCCGTACATGCTCACGGACTTGCAGGACCTGGCGCGGCGCGCTGGCGATGCACCGCTCTGGTACGATGTGATCATCATCGGGTGGTGCTCGTGGACGGGGACGCTGCTTGGCGTGATCTCGCTTTATCTGATGCAGGATATTATCATCCGAAACTTCGGGCGCCTCGCGGGCTGGACCTTTGTGTTTGTCATCTCGGCGCTGAGCAGCTTCGGCATCTATATCGGTCGCTTTGTGCGTCTCAACTCATGGGATATCCTGCAGAACCCCGCCGAGACGGCGCAGGAGGTGATGGGCATCATCGTGGACCCAAGCATGCGCCTTGCCGCGTTTACACTGCTGTATACATTCTTCTTTCTGTTCATCTTTCTGCTGCTCTACTCGTTCAGCCATATGCTGCGCGAGCAGATCGTGCGGCTAAAAGACACTCCCGAACAGATCGCATCGACCCAACCATCCCATGCACAACGATAAACCTAGTCATCTTCCCGATACTCCAGCACTTGTCCTGTTGCGCGGAGGCGGCGATCTCGCCTCGGGCATTGCCTTACGCCTGCATCGCGCCGGAATCCGGCTCGTCATCACCGAGCTCGAACAGCCACTTGCAGTGCGCCGGTCCGTCTCGTTTGCAGAGGCGGTCTACGAAGGGGAGCATACCGTCGAAGGGGTGACAGGCAGGCGGGTGGAACGAGAGCAGGTCCCGGCTGTCTTGGCTGCCGACGAGATCCCCGTCCTGGTCGACCCCGATGCAGACGTTCTTCTTTCTTCTTTCCACTTTGGAGTTGTGATCGACGCAAGGCTGCTCAAGACGGCGCCATCTCCCCTCCCCATCAACGTGCCGCTGCACATCGGCGTGGGACCGGGCTTCGAGGCGGGCGTCAATTGCGACGCGGTGATCGAGACCCGTCGCAGCCACACGCTGGGACGGGTCTACTGGCACGGAACGACGCAACCGGATTCAGGTCAGCCCGAGGGCGACCGGCGCCGGGTGCTGCGCGCAGCGGCGGATGGAATACTACACGCAAGAGCCAAGATCGGCGATCACGTCGAGGAGGGACAGGTCATAGCCGTGATCCAGACGCAGTCCTCAGGCGGCAGTGAGCCTGTGACCAGTGGGCTCAGGGGCATGCTGCGGGGACTCATCCACTCCGGTCTTCCCGTCAGCAAGGGGCTGAAGATCGGTGACGTGGACCCGCGCGATGATCCAGGCGCCTGTCTGCTGGTTTCCGATAAGGCGCTCTCGATCGGCGGCGCAGCCCTGGAAGCGATTCTAACCAGGCATGAGATCCGCGCGAGGCTGTGGCAGTAAAGCAACATTCATGCTGCCATTCCATGAGAGCGACCTGAATGTCGCTCCGCAGGGTGCTGGCTTATTTTCCTCTCACAAACGGCTTGCGAGGCGGGTGAAATAGAAGTATCCTTAGCCGGGAAATGACGCTCGAGACTGCCTTCCGTCCATTTACTCTCCTGCCCCGGTTCATCCACACTGCCGCTGTGCGGCGTGCTTCGCTTGTCCAAAATGGGAATGGAGAGCGGCGCGGGGCGCACTGGCTGGGCAACCGGCAACCCACCCCTCCAGAGCAGGATGCAAACCAGGGTGGACACGACGACCGGCCCCCGCCGCGCACGGACCCGCGCGGCTATCGCGAGCTTACGACTCTTACCCTGGGGGAAGTAGACGAGGCATACGATTACTATAGCGGGCAGTTGATCTCCTCCCCGGCCGAAGCCTGGATCGCCAGGAATTACTTCTGCTACCTGCCGCTCAAGGACCGGGGTGACACCCGCCCACCCGCGGTCTTTGGGCGCGTGAAGACCTCCTACCCGAGCGATGGCTACGTGGATAACGTCGGGCAGATGGAGCTATACTTCCCGCGCCACGCCGGTCCGCCGGATGTGCTGCTGCTTCACCAGTATGATCTCTCGGCCCAGACCCCGGCGCGTAGCTACTGTGTGGGAGTCAAGTTCTACGTCTCCGAAGAGGAAATGGCGGATTTTCGCGGCGCCGAGAATATCTTCCTCGAAAAGGGATATGCTCCGCTCTACGAGAACAGTTTCCTTGACCTGCTGGAAGTGAATGAACACAACCATGCAGCACTGCCCTGGCTGCACGTGATCGGCTCCGGCTGGTTTGCATCCATCCCGGATTCGATGCAGGCCGAGGTACGGCAACAGCTGCGCAACCTGGTCCGCTGGAACACGACGATTTTCAACTATCACCCCAGGCGCTATTCGCTCCAGTACCGGACCCTGAATGAAGAGCTCGATTTCCAGTACGGCTTCACGGAACATTTCCTGATCGCGCCGCAGGATACGGCGCAGGTGCTCAAGAAAGTGGAAGAGGGCTTCGGGGAGATCTTTATGCAGGGGATTGCTTAGCTCTTACTAGCAGGACAGCAAGATCAATTAACGATCGAGCCACGGAGATACTTTCCGCAGCTCGACTTATGAAGTCAACGACGGACCATCGCTGTGGCGCGACCAGTCGTGCGTCTTCAAGGCAATTCAACGTCAGGGGACGCCGACTCCACTGCTCTACTTCGAAATCGGCCGGACGCGTTGAACTATTTCCTTCACCAGATCTAAATTCCCTTCGCCGCTGACCACCAGGTACTGGTCGCCAAGGGCCGCGATCAAGAACACGGCTTGCCCTTCGGCGGTCTGAACAGTGTACTGGCGTGCGGGCACTCCCAGGTCAAGCATGAGCTCCTGCTCGTCGACGATCGTGAACCCGGAGGCTTCCCAGGCCGTCTTCATATGATCCACGTACGCAGCCAGGTCGTTCTTTGGATCCCACTGGTAGATGTTGGCTGAGACGCGCGTCGCGCCGTCGGGCAGAGTCGCTGCATTTGCCAGCTCGGGGGATGACAGGAACTGCACCTGTGTGCCGCGGGGACCGACCACCATCTCGTTGACCGTCCAGCCAGCGGGATAATCGAGGGCAAAGCCAGCAGAGTCGCTGATATAGGTTTGGGACTGGAACGAGGCTGCGGGCAGCTTCGGGCTGGGCGCCGATTCCGTCGGTATGGCTGCAGGCTCCGTTGCGGAGGGCAAGGCAGGCGCCACTGTAACCGTGGGGATAGCTGCGAGGGGAGTCGCCGCCGCTACGGGCGCGCAAGCCGAAAGGGCGATCAACAAAAGGGACGCACACACAAATAGAAGTTTCATTCTCTCTCCAAATTGTAGTCTGATAGGGAAAGGACGTTGGGGAAGGTGGAAAGTTCCGACCCCCACCGTCCCGCTTCGCGGAACACCTCCCCCAAATACAACAATGAAGATTTCAAATGGACATTTGGCCGCCAGGGTGTTGTATTTGGGGGAGGCAAGGAGGGGGCAAAAACCTGCCTGAGCATTTCACTCAGGCAGATTCAGCTTCTTGTAAGTCTCTCTACATCTGGTCGCTCAGCTCTTCGTCTTCCATCTCTTCTTTCAACTGGTTATCGGACGGGGATTCCGCATCGCCGGGCTGGCGGCGCTCGATCGTCTCTTGTGCCCGTCCCGTCTCGGGCATGATCGTCGAATCCGCCTGCACGCCGACCACGCGCAGGGTCTCGCCCTCGCTCAGCCTGCGACTCGTGCCGTCTGCCATGAGCAGATTGCCATCGGGCTGGACACGGGTGCCATCGGGCATCGTGATCTCGTCCCGCAGGAGGACGAGCTCGCCGTTCCGGACCGTCATCAGCTGGCCATCTTTCATCATCACCATGCTTTCCTGTAGCTCTTGCGAATCCATATCTCCTGTTCCTTTCCAGAAAAGGCTGCCATTCGCTCGTCTGCGAGCGTGCGGTCATGAAGTTGTCGCAGTCTGTGAGGGATACAGTCATTCTACGGGGTTGGGATAGGTACGTCAAGGAAGGAGCCGCGCAGGGAGTGTCGAATATTGTTGGCTTGTCTGATGATCTCACCACGGAGCACACGGAGACCACCAAGAAAACTCCATGGTGAGCGTGTTTTCGCCGATCCCTTTGGACACTCCCGCCACTCAGGCCGGGGAGGCAAAAGGAGCGGGTTATAATAATCAGGTTATTGCGATGAACGTCCGTGGAATCGTTCGCAATT
>DAITPI010000347.1:0-5052 GCA_036833655.1 Anaerolineales bacterium
CGTTCCTTGCGACGTATGACAAACTCGAAGAGCGCAAATACGCCTGGTATAACCGTTCGAAAAGCGATCCGAATTTCAAAATACCTGAAGCGGCTTTCATCGTGGCGTATCCGCCTGAGAAGAAAATCACGATTCGCGATATTGCCTATTGGAAGGTGGAGGAATATACAAAGTCCATCGCGAAGAAAAATCAATATGAATTATTGGATATGATCAAGCAACGTTTCCAAAAGGAACCGAAGCGCTACGCCCCATGGCTGCAATATATGATCATACATTTCTCAGGCATGCGCTACTCTAGCGCACACGGCTCCTGGGCCGACCCCAAGGATCTCGTGGTTCGGCTCCGAGCTCCAAAAATCGAGGAGGAGATCAGAGCACTGGACGATGCAACGGTCGAAAAACTTTGCAAAGAAAAGGTCGCAGCCTATGAAGCACCGGCCGGCGTCTCGAAACCAAAACTGGCTGGAGCACAGGAAAAAGAGTGGCGAGATAAAATCGGCTGGTACCTGCCCAATCTCAAAGCTACGGGCCCCAAGACGCGCCGTCAGGGCTTGCTGGACCTAACCAAGGCAGAGGATGCTTACGAGATCATCAGCACGTCCACGCGGGAAATACTTGCGACCTTGCTATCCATGAAAGCGACCTTCCCATCCTGGGCCTGGAAGGAGATCATCAAGTTAACGCCTCTGCGTGTGACGGAGGTCTCCGACCTGGATTGGGAAAGACTGACGCTGCAAGAAATGGAAGAGCGCGACGCGCTGCAGAGCAGTGGTCTCCGCGCAATCATAAATGCCTGGAAGAATTACGACCCAGCTGCATGGCGCGCAGAACATGGACGCACAGAAGAATTGATCGTCACACGCCTGGTGTGCAACGAAGCCGCAGAGCACTGCCAGCACATTCGCGGACATCTTCCTCCCGGTGGATTGGCGGCAAGACCGAAGTGGTATGTCGATGCGGAACGCAAATTACCTGGGGCATACTTCGTTAGGCCGACCTCGGAAAAGGATTATACCCAGGGCGCGAGCATCCTGTGGCTGCGATTTGTCAGTTATTCGTCATCGAATCCGACAGAGTGGCAGATTGCAAGATGGATCGAGACAAAACAAAAGGTTGGCCTGCTGCCGCCCGAGTTCCTAAAGAAGGGAAATGCCGGCGGATGGGTGTACAGCCTCGATGCAGTGACCACACGCTCTCGCACAACCATCACGGCTGAAAAACAGACTGTGGTCGAGAAGCAATGGCTGCGCTGGATCCACGAAGCGACCGTGGCAGAGGTGGCTGAAACCGCCGATGGCATGATGGTGCTCACATTCGAGACCGCGCTGCCCGGCGGCGATAAAGCCACCTCCGCAGTCGGGCTGTTCAAAAATTCGCTAAAATGGCATCTCTCAGACGGCACGGAAAACCAATATAATCGCTCGTTTGTGGGATATATTCCCGAGGGACAGACTCCCGTCGAGCAACTGAAACCGATGCTGGATTGGACGAAGATTTTCAGAAAGTAAGTTGTGTAAGCAAGCAGTGTCCCGCAGATTTGAAATCTGCGGGATATTTTTTTCCTTTGTCTGCGTTCGTTGCTTTATTTTGGCGAGATTGCGGGATGCTTTTATTTGGTCTAAACCACAGTCCCTGCAGCAACTGTCTTGAATGTCAAGACAGTTGTCATGTTTTTAGGTGGTGGGCGGGGCAAGTTCAAGCGGTCGTCCCGCTTTGGCGGGGATGGCGTGCGGCACCTACGGCAAGTATTTGAAGCGTGGCTTCTACATTTCCCTGCCCCCCGGCCTCTCCCTAACCCTCCCCCGCGCCACGCTGCCCGCACGGCAAGTTCGCGGACGCACACTGTTGGGCAACCCGTCCTATGGCAAAGGGTATAATTTCTGTATGCCTGTCGCCGTTTCTCTTCGTGATTTAGTTGATGAACTGCAAATCCTCCCAAATGAGGCTACCGCCTATCTGAGCAAAGTCACAGGCAAAATCATTACGGTCACCGAAGATGATATTGCGATGGTGGAAATGGAAAGTGAGTTTGAAGAGGACATGCAAGAGGGAATTGACAATGTAGGGGGTGAAGTCCCGGATTTAGAGGCTGAATACTATCAGGAAGTAAAGAGGATCCTGGCATCTGATCCAGAATATCTGAAACTTCCCAGCAGGTTTGAAATCCATGAATGGGAAATTATGGAAAGATTTTGCCGCTCCTTCCCAGACGATAAAGTAAGTGATATTTTGCTTCGGGAAATCAGAGGCTCGGGAGCATTTCGCAGGTTCAAAGATACGATTTACCAGTATGGCATTGAGAATGATTGGTTCAAGTATCGGGATGAAGCCTACAAGGAAATTGCGATCGCTTGGCTTGAAAGTAATGGCATCGCGCATGCTGACGATATGAATCGGCGAGGGCTGGGTGCCGAATAAACATGTGCCTTTTTCGTTTTATTGCATCCTGAAAGACAGGATTCTGGTGGTGTACAGGTTGCCGAACACAACGTGGAGTAGGCCCTTCGACAGGCTCAGGAACCGCAGCTACAGCCAACCGTTCGGCGTCTGTCGCCAGGTCACGACTTCGTTTAGGATAACATCTGGTACTTTAAACAATCCGCAGGAGAAAAAATGGCAACTTTCCGATATTTAGTAAATGAAGTAGATACCTCAATAGAATTCTATACAAAGCATCTTGGTTTTAGGCTTGTCGAGCAGATGGGAACTGCGTTTGCAATTGTTGCGAAGGACGATTTGAATTTATGGCTCAGTAGCCCTCAAACTTCAGCAGCACGCCCTATGCCCAATGGGCAGAAACCCGAAGCGGGCGGTTGGAATAGATTTGTAATTGAAGTTGACGATATTGAGACGCTGGTTGCTTCGATGCGCAGCGCAGGCGTTTTGTTTCGTAACAATATTATCTCGGGACCTGGTGGCAAACAAATTCTGGCAGAAGATCCTTCTGGCAATCCGATTGAGATTTTTCAGCCTGCCTAGACCGATTGATGTAATTCATTTCTCTTCTACATGAGCACCGCATTATGCTGCTTCCAGACCGATTCTCGTCCCGCCCGTTTGCGGCTCCCGTACATCGTTGAGGCGGCCGGGACGAGGTTCCAGATCGAGGACGCGGCCGTCTATTCCCGTTGCCTGACGCTGGTCTTCGCAGTTCGGGGATTCCGCCCACCTACCGGCCTTCAACCTCACGCATTCTTGCCTCCTGCCAGGAGCATCGATGTCAGGGTGATCACCCCGGACGGAGAGCTACTTGCCGAACCCCTGGGAGGTGACGAATTCGACCAGGGAACGAGAAAGAGCGCCGGATTTGGTTGCAGCAGCATGCTGTATATTCCCTCCCTCGCGAGATCCCGCTTGACCAGGAGGTCGCCCTGGAAGTGACCGCCATCCTTGACGAGGACTTCCAGAGCGCTCAGCCGCTCTCGTATCGTTGATCCGTCGTTGCCGGTCCCGGCACCAGTTCCTGTCCCTAGCCACAACGGCAAATGCTCTACGAAGCCGCGCAGCCACTCGCCGGTGCCGAGCGGGCCATGCGGCTCCGCTCGAGGCGGTTCGCTGTCAGCTTTGCTGTAATTTTCTTTACCAAAAACACATCAAGGAATGATCACATGGCAATTGATGTTTCGACACTCTGGGATTACAACAAGCCTGAGAAAAGCGAAGAACGCTTCCGCTCTGCGCTCTCCACAGCATCTGCCGACGATGCCGCAATCCTGAAAACACAGATTGCTCGAACATACGGGCTTCGCCGTAACTTCTCCCAAGCCCAACAAATCCTTGCGGACCTTGAGCCACAAATTCAAAATGCCAGCAACGAAGCGAAAGCAAATTACTATCTTGAGCTGGGGCGGACCTATTCGTCTGCCACGCATCCTCCAGAGTCACAGATGGCTGAAGTCAGAGAACTGGCTCGATCCGCATTTATGCGTGCTTTTGAACTGGCACAAAACGGAAAACTCGACAGCCTGGCTATTGACGCTCTGCACATGATGACCTTCGTAGATACCGCACCCGAAGAACAGATCGAATGGAATCGCAAAGCGCTGGCTCTCATGCAATCCTCGTTACAGCCAAACGCAAAGAAGTGGGCAGGCACTCTCCACAACAACACGGGATATGCGCTGCACCTTCTTGGCCGTTATGAAGACGCGCTGGCAGAATTCAAACGGGCACTCGCCGCGCAGGAAAAGGGTGGAAATCCCCAAAACATTCGAATTGCGCATTGGATGGTTGCCTGGACATTGCGATCTCTTGGACAGTTGAATGAGGCGATTGAGATTCAGCTGCGTCTGGAAAAAGAGAGTGATGAAGCCGGCGAGCCTGACCCCTATGTTTTTGAAGAACTTGAACTTCTTTATGAGGCGGTCGGTGAAAAGGAAAAATCTGAATTCTATGCGACTCGCCGAAAGGCGATCTGATAACCCAAGGAAGTGACGGCTAACAAAGTGTTCCAGGAGACCGATGAGGAGTATTTGCAAGGAGAAACCGGTTGGAAAGGTAAGCGAAAAGAGCCGTCGTGCCGGTCTCTGAAACCGACGCGGTTACGCATTCGTCCATTGGCGAGGGGCAGCCCCGGTCCCTGAAGAGAAATTGCCGCTTCACGTAACCGGGGTCATGGCGCCAGGGTGCAGCGCGGGATTGTGATCCACACAGCTCTCCAGCGCTGTGCCCGCCGGGGAGCTTATGTGCCCGCCAGATCGGAGTATACTTTCGATGTGCACTTGTTTCTTTGGGGAAAGAGGCTGACTCATTCTCCGAAGGTGCAGCAGACCCCCGGAATATGCCGGGGTCGCCCTGGCACTGTCCCAGGGCAAGTGTGAGGTCGGTATGCCCCGCGTTCTTGAGGCATTTTTATGGCTTGCGCGGACTCTCCGTTTCGAGGGCGAATCCATGCTTCCACCCCAGGCGGGTAACGCGAGCCATTGGGCGCATTTTTGAGAAGAACCAAAGAAGCAATTTATGGAAACAGAGCTTGCACAGTTCCGAAAGCACACCATCGAAAGAATCCTTGCCAAACAGGACGATTCCTTCCGGTGGGGCTTCGATGCG
>DAITPI010000348.1:0-5035 GCA_036833655.1 Anaerolineales bacterium
ATCAGCCCATTGCGCTGGCGAAAGTGTATCATGCCGGAAATTGGATGGACCCTCTCCGCCTCCAACACACTAACGCAGCAGCCCATTCACGACAGACTCGAAGGTCCACGCCTCTGCAAGCGTCTGCGCCGATTCGATTTGCTGGGGGGTCAATTTCTCCTTCAATTCTGATGCCAGGCTCTCCGCCCGCACCTTCGTTTCCGGGAGAGTTGCAGGATGGCGCAGGCTGAAGATCAGGAGCTGCAAGGCGTACTCGCTGTCTCCGCGTCCGGCGCGCAGGCGCGCCAGACCCACGATCGCTTCCATCGCCGTGAGAAGTCCCTGTGTCTCCACCGAGAGCTGCAGCGATTCGCACCAGTGATGCTCCGCTTCTGCCGCGTGCCCCAGAGCGAACAGACTGCGCGCCATCTCACATTTGACTCTTGCCACTTCCCAGCGGGCGCCCAGCTCGTGAAACAATTGCAGGCTCTCCTGGAATGGCTCGAGAGCTTCCCGGTGTTGTCCCTGCGCCTGTGCGACTAGCCCGAGGCCCCGCCGAGCGATCCCCAGTCCCCAGCGGTCGCCCACGGCTGCATTGATCTCAATGCTCTCCTCCAGCGCATTGCGAGCCTCGTCATGTCTTCCGACGAGCATGGCATTAAAGCTCAGAAAATTCAACCCGAAGGCTGTGAAGCGCAAGTCGCCCATTCTGCGCCAGGCGTCCACCGCAGACTGTAACTGCTCATGAGCGCCCTCCGCCTTGCCCAGCAGTGTTTCCATGCCCACGAGCTCGGTCAGGCACAGGGCTGCATACCACTCATCGTTGATCTCCCGGGCGACCTGTAGTCCCTCCCGGAAGAGGCCCACTGCGCGGGCAGGCTCCCCCATGATGGCGGTAACAATGCCCAGGAAGGTCAGTGTCTCCTCGAGCACGGGCGGCTCCTGCAGTGGGCGCAGGATCTGGAGGCTGCGCTCCAGCATGAGGCGGGCTTGTTCGTGCTGCCCGGCGCGGAAGGCAAACAGGCCGCGCGTGGTCAATACATGCGCCAGCGCCAGCTGCTCCGTCCGGTCCGCGAGCGGCGCCATGGCGTCGAGGATTTCCTGCACCCGGCCCAGGTACTCGAGCCCTTCGTGCGACCAGCCAAGCGTATCGAAGAACGTCGAATAGGCACGCAGGCTCGCTTCGATCAGGGCAAATTCCCGGTGTGCAAGCGCCCATTCCTGCACGCTGCGGATGTTGTCAATGTCGGCGATCAGGCGAGCCAGGGATTCACGCTGCCGGGCGCTCCGCAGCGGGACGTCTTGCTGGCACAAGTAGCTCAGGAAATACTCACCGTGGCGCCTGCGCACGTCCTCCAACAGGTCAGGATGAGCTGCCAGGCGCTCGAAGGCATATTGCTGGATGAGCTCATGTAGGTCATAGCGCCCCGCACTGCTCCGGCGGATCAGCGATTTTGTGACCAGCGCTGCAAGCACAGGGAGAGTTGCTCCGGCGACCTCCTGCGCCGCCTCACGCTGAAATCCGCCCTGGAAGACAGAAAGCTGCAACAGGACCCGTCCTTCTTCCTCAGACAGCAACTGCCACGAGTGGTCGAACACGGCGCGCAGGGAACGGTGTCGCGCGGGCAGGTCTTTCGCCGAGGCGGAAAGAAAATCCAGCCCGCGCTCGATCTCGCCAGCGATCTCATCGCAGGAGAGCGTCCGCACCCAGGCTGCCGCCAGCTCGATGCCCAGCGGCATGCCTTCCACCAGCCGGCAGATCCGGAGGATGGCAGGATACTCCTCGGTCGTGGCTGCAAACCCCACGTGAGCACGCCGGGCGCGCTGCAGGAACAACTCCACGGATGTGCCTTCCACCGCGGCATCTTCTGGGACGGGCAAGCCGTGAACGTCAAAGATCCATTCCGGCTGCAGACCCACCGATTCACGGGAGGTGACCAGCAGCTTGAGCTGCGTAGTCTGCTCCATCAGCCCGGCAAGAATCTCCGCGACAGCCGGGTCGTCGAGCAGGTGCTCGAGGTTGTCGATCAGGAGCAATAGCTGCTTGCCATCGAGATAGTTGAATAGCTGCAACCTGGGGTCGAGGGCGTGCTCCCCCTGGAAGACAAAACCGATCGTTTCGGCGAGCATGGGGATGATTAAGCGGGCCGTCGGCACAGCCGCCAGCGGGATGAAATACACTCCGTCCGCAAAATCTATTTCCAACTGTGTGGCAGCTTCGATTGCCAGCCGGGTCTTGCCGATGCCCCCCGGACCGGTGAGAGTCAACATGCGGCAGTGCGGGTCCTGGAGAAGCTTACGGATCTCTTCGAGCTCGGACTCACGCCCGATCAAAGGAGTGGGTAAAACGGGGAGATTACTGCTCGAAGGAGATGGGCGCTGAACAGGGGACACACCGGGTACGAGGCTGCCGAGGCGATCGAGGCCCAGCTCGCCGCGCGCCACTTTTACAAAGGTCTCCCGTTCGGCAGGCTGCAGATCCAGCGTGTGCGCGATCAACCCGGCAATCTGGGCGGATGGCCGGCGCTCATCGTCCTCCATCTTGCGCAGCATCGCCACAGAACAGCCGATGCGGCTCGCAAATTCCTGGCGCGTGAGCCTGCGCCTCTCGCGGTGCCCGCGCAGCCATTCCCCGAATGTCTCCATACTGCTCCCTTCTCCCGAAAAAATTGTAACACTTTTTGTAACACCAGGCTGTGACCCGCAGGGCGGGCTCCGGTTGTTTAATGCAGTCATGAAACAGACATCCCTTCAAACCAGGTCCTATCTGCTGAACGACGAAGCACCCAGGTTCGAATCGCTGGGAGCGCTGGTCCGCATCCAGGCAAATACGCAACAGACAGGAGGTGCATTCAATCTATTCGACGTACTTTATTCCCCGGGATATGAAACGCCGCTTCATATCCATTACGCAGAAGACGTGGCTATCCAGGTCCTGGAGGGCACGCTGGCTATGTTCTGGGGAGAGGAACGACGAGAGGCACGCGCCGGTTCGTTCTTCTTCCAGCCACGCGGGACACCGCATGGGTTCCGCGTGGCGGGCCCAGGGGCACGAATCCTGGTCCTGACGACTCCTGCGGGGCTGGACGAGTTTGTCCTCCAGGCGGGAGCCACCGGCGCATTCGACTGGGCGCAAGCGGCGGCGCGCTACAAGATCGAGATTTTAGGTTCACTGCCTGCCAGTGACTCAGACGTTCACGATTTTAGAAAAGGAGAATCAAATGACTGACGTACTTTCGATCGAAACAAAGCAGGAGACTGCCAGGGTCTCCCCCGCGAGTGTGTTGAAGATCCGCAACTTCCGCCTGTTGTGGATCGGCGAAGGAATATCCTTGCTCGGCGACCAGTTCTTCTTGATTGCCTTGCCGTGGCTCGTGCTCTCGCTGACGGGCAACGCGCTGGCCGTCGGTACTGTCCTGGCTACCGCGGGCATCCCGCGGGCGCTGTTCATGCTGCTGGGCGGGGCGCTCACCGACCGGTTTACGCCGCGCCGGCTGATGATCAATTCGAACGTGGTCCGTATGGCGCTCACAGGTCTGCTGGCGGGGCTGGTCCTGACGGACCTGATCCAGCTCTGGATGCTCTATGTATTCGCGCTGCTGTTCGGTCTGGCGGATGCCTTCTTCTTCCCCGCCCAGACCTCCATCGTGCCACAGCTCGTGGGCAAAGAGCAGCTGCAGGCCGGGAATGCAATGATCCAGGGTACGGCCACGTTGAGCCTGTTTGTGGGGCCCATCCTCGCCGGGACGCTGATCGCCTGGCTGGACGGTGGCGCAACGCGTTCTGCTTCCGGCGTTGCGCTGGCATTTGCCCTGGACTCGCTGTCCTTCCTCGGCTCGATCAGCATGTTGAGCTTGATGAAGGGCGTGAATGCCCGCCCGGAAAACGCTGATGGTGGAGTACTCGAGTCCATTCGTGAGGGATTGGTCTTCGTCTGGAACGATTCCACGCTGAAGATCGTCTTTGCGCTCGTCGCCGGGATCAACCTTCTGGTGGTCGGCCCCGTGTTTGTGGGTGTCCCTGTCGTTGCCAGGATGCGCTTCGCAGAAGGCGCGGCCGCGTTCGGGCTGATCATGTCTGTGTTCGGCGGCGGGTCCCTGCTGGGGATCGTGCTGGCGGGCATCCTGCCCAGGCCTGCGCCCAGACGACTCGGCGCCGTGCTGCTCATGGTCATGAGCGTCATGGGGATCGGTCTGGCGGTGATCGGGATCGCCCCCACTACGCTGGTCGCTGCCCTGGCTTCCCTCGCCATGGGGACCGCAAATGGATACAACAACGTGCTGCTGATCACCTGGCTGCAGGGCCGCATCGCCCCCGAGATGACGGGACGCATGATGAGCCTGTTCATGTTCGCCGGTGTGGGGCTGAACCCCATCTCCACCGCCCTGGCGGGCGCGTTGATCGGTCTCAACCCCACGGTCCTGCTGGCCGTCGCGGGCAGCGTGATGACGATCTTTACCCTGTCCGCTGCGTTCAGCCCCGCGGTGCGCGACCTGGGTATGGAATAGGAGAAAGGAGGCAAATGAACAACGATCAAAAAAGGAATCATATCGTGCCGGATCGTTCTGCCAGAGTAAGGGTATCCGCTCCCTCGCTGCCCCGCCCAGAAATCGTATTCGTCGAACAAGAAAACTTTAGAGGAAAAAAGACATGACTACTTCCGTTCTGACATCCGACATGCAGAAAACAAGCTCGCTGGTCCAGCGATATCCGTTGCCCGTCTTCTTTGCGCTCGTTCTCGGCTTGACCTGGCCTTTCATGATCTGGGATGCGCTTGCGTGGCACAACATTCTGCCCTTCCGTCTGCCGCTCCCGATCATGCTCCTGCAGAGCTATATGCCGACTCTGGCGGCCGTGATCGTCGCCGGGCTCGTGCAGGGCAAGGCAGGGATCCGCCTCCTGTTCAAGAAGCTTTTGATCGCCCGCGTTGGGCTGCGCTGGTACGCCATCGCCGTCTTTGGCATCGCCCTGATCTGTGTCGCGGCGATCGTGCTCGGTAACCGGTTTGGAAACTTGCCGGCGGTCCCGATTCTCTCCGATAAGATGCCACCCATCT
>DAITPI010000349.1:0-5030 GCA_036833655.1 Anaerolineales bacterium
CATCGACCCTGTATACCAGCGTGGCGTCCAGGCCGTCCTCCGGGAGGGAAACATGACGAAAACCAGTCTCGCTGAAAGGATTTATAACCGGCTGGAAACCCTGATCATGGAGCGGCTGGTCCTGCAGGACCGTCCAGGTCCGTTTTTCAAATGGCTGTTCAAGCTGCCAGTCCTGCAATACAGGCTTGGCATGGGCTGGATGACCGGCAAATACGTTCTATTATTAACCACCACGGGTCGCAGATCGGGCAAGCCGCGCCAGACAGCCCTGGAGTACGTCTACGACAGGGACCATGACCGCTATCGCGTAGCTGCAGGCTGGGGCGGGCACACGGACTGGTATCGGAATTTGCGGAAAGATCCAAACGTCCGGGTGCAGGTGGGTAGCCGGAAATTCGATGCCGTCGCCGAGCGAGCCTGCGATGAAGAAGTGGCAGAGTACATGATGGCTGTCTCCGAGCGGCACCCGCGCATGGACCGGGTCTGGAACCGCTGGTCTGACGAGCCGGTGGATGGAACGATGGCGAGCTACATCCGGGCCGCGAGACATTTCCCGTCTGTCTGGTTGAGGCCCATCGAGCAAACAGGAAAGGGCAGAGGATGAATCGAGTCTATTTTGTGCGTCACGGGGAGGGCGTGGATAATGTGATGCGCCAGTTTTCTTACAAACGAGTGGACCGTCCGCTGACCGAGCTCGGGCGGCTGCAGGCCACACAGACGGCAGAATACCTGGCAAGCCTTCCCATCGATGCCATATTTTCTTCTCCGATGAAACGCGCTCGCGAGACCGCCGAGATCATCGCTCACCGGTTGGGCAAAGAGATCACGAGCCTCGAGGAGTTCCGGGAAGTCAATGTCGGGGACCTGGACGGTCAGGATTTTGGCGACCGGACCTGGGGCATTTATCACGACATTACCAACGCATGGTACACGGGCAATGCCGCGGTTTCCTACCGCGGCGGGGAAGACTATACCTCGCTGTGGCAAAGGATGGAACGAGGGCTGGAAAAGGTCATCAAGGATGACGGCGATAAAAGCTCCGTCATCGTGGGCCATGGAGGTATTTTTGCTGCCACGCTCAAGGAATATTGCCCGGGGCTCGAGATCGGCTGGCTGCAAAACGTGGAATATTACAACTGCGCCATTACAGAGCTCGAGCTGGACATCATTGACGGCAAGTTACAGGGCAGGATCGTCAGATGGGCAAGCTACGCCCATATGAGTGAAGAAGCGCTGACGCGGGCGAGCGCGATTCCTCCGCTCGCCTCGATCAAGCGGGTATGAGCCCATCCACTCGCAAACGCGCCCGTGAGCTCGGCATTGCGCCGGGGATCTTCGCCACGGGAGCCTGGAACGCGATCACCGACGTGCCGGGAGTGCGAGTCGGGCATGTCACCCTGGTCGAAGGCGAGGACATTCGCACGGGCGTAACCGTGGTGCTTCCGCATGCGGGGAATCTCTTTCAGCAGAAAGTGCCCGCCGCAATCGTCGTCGGCAATGGCTTCGGGAAGCTGATCGGGTTCACACAGGTGGAAGAGCTGGGGGAGATCGAGACACCGGTTGTACTGACCAACACACTGGCTGCCCCGCGCCTCGCGGAAGCGGTGATCGAATGGACACTTGCGCAACAAGGTAATGAGGATGTGCGCAGCGTGAATCCGGTCGTGGGCGAGACGAACGACGGAGTCCTGAACAATATCCGCAGGATAGCTCTCACCAGGGAACACTTAATGCAGGCGATCAACATCGCCGCATCCGGTCCAGTACAGGAGGGCTGTGTGGGCGCGGGGACCGGGACGATCTGCTTCGGCTGGAAGGGCGGCATCGGCACAAGCTCACGCCGGCTACCCGCTTCGCTTGGCGGGTATACGCTCGGCGCCCTGGTGCAAACGAATTTTGGCGGTGTGCTCCAGATGGATGGGAACCCCGTTGGCAAAAAGCTCCATAAATATTCCTCGAAGGAAGATCTCGAGGAACACACCGCGGACGGCTCCGTGATGATCGTCCTCGCCACGGACGCGCCGCTCTCGGACCGCAATCTCAAACGCCTGGCAAGACGTGGCCTGGCAGGGCTGGCGCGCACAGGCGCCTCCATGAGTAATGGCTCAGGAGATTACGTGATTGCATTTTCGACCGATGAAGAGGTCCACAGGACACCGGAACGACGGGTGAGTGTTTCGACCTACCCGGAAGTGCCAAACGACCGGATGTCCCCCTTGTTCCAGGCTGCCATCGAAATAACCGAGGAAGCGATTTATAATGCGTTGTGCATGGCAGAGACAATGACAGGATATCAAGGGCGAAAAGTCAACGCTTTGCCTCTGGAGGCGATTGAAAACCAAATCTAGTTTGCTATAATTCGTTCTCACGAAGATCGGTTGGACCAAAATGTTTACAGAGCTCAAATGAAAATAGAATACTTGTCTTCTTGACAGCATCACAAAATATGACGATAATAGAGGCATATCCCCCAGTAGTAGCTTCGGCGAACCTGGTGCGAAGCCGCCTCATGGCGGCTTCTGTGTTTAAGTCATGAAAACAAACGTATACATCGACGGTTTCAATTTTTACTACGGTTGTATCAAAAATACACCCTATCATTGGCTTAATCCCGCCAAAATGTGTGAATTCCTGTTGCCAAATGATAGTATTCATTGTATTAAGTATTTCACTGCCCTGGTCACAGCACGTCGAAATGATCCTGATAAACCCCTAAGACAACAGGTCTTCCTTCGTGCATTGAGAACAATCCCCAGCCTCCAAATCATATTGGGCACGTTTCTTTCACATGAAGTCAGCATGCCTTTGGCACCGCCCAACAAGGGATATGCAAAAGTCATAAAAACTGAAGAGAAAGGTTCTGATGTGAATATTGCAACCCATTTGCTCGTAGATGGATTTCGACACGATTATGACTTGGCTGTTATTATCTCAAATGACTCTGATCTGCTAGAACCCATAAAGTTCGTTACCCGCGAACTGGGGAAATCAGTTGGTATTCTGAATCCTCACAAACATCCAAGCATTGAGCTTTCACATAATGCACTATTTGTGAAGCAAATACGTAAATGGGTGCTAGCCAATAGCCTTTTCCCTGATGTGCTAGCCGATAGACAAGGTACTTTTTCAAAGCCTGCAGGGTGGTAGCGCTATCTGAGAGTGTTTTTCTCAGATAGCTTATTTCACCAGGACCTGCAAAAACAAATTCAAGAAAACAGAACGTAAAGAGGAGAACAATGAATACAAACAAGGACAACCCGCTTTTGTTTGCCAGTGAGAACACCATTTTTCGGATCGTTTCCGTCGCCAAGATCCTCTCGTGGATCATCCTGGTCTTTTACCTCATCAGTTTTTCCGGCGACCTGGCCACGATCTTCCAGGGACAGATGAACTGGCCCACGCAGCTTTCCCAGTGGCCGATCATGATTGCCAACCTGTTCTTTGCCCCGGCGATCGGCTTGTTCTACTTCCTCCTGTTGCAGGGCGTGGCGCAGGGATTGAACCTGGGGCTCGATCTCTACTACAATTCCCAGCCTGACGAAGAAGTGCAACAGGAGCCCGAATAATGCCCGAAAAAGACGAGAAGCGAGCGGAAGAGAAACCCGAGGAGAAGCCTGCCCTGAGCAAAGCCGAAGGGAAAGAAGAAAGACCGGCTCCCAAAGACAACCTGGTCGTGACCCGGCACGGGGTGCGGATCGGCGGCAAGGAGATCAAGTACACGGTCACAGCGGGGACAATGGTCATGAAAGAGGAGACCCCCGACCGGGAGAAGGAGTCGGAGGGCGAAAAGCCGCGCGCACAAGTCTTCTTCGTCGCCTACACCAGGGATAGCAAGGAAGCAAAGTCCGGCGAGCGGGCCGCAAGCCTGCAAGATCGTCCCATCACCTTTTCGTTCAACGGCGGGCCCGGTTCCTCCTCGGTCTGGATGCACCTGGGAGTCCTGGGTCCCCGCCGGGTGGTGCTGACCGATGAAGGGGAGTTGCCCCCGCCTCCTTTCCGGCTGGCCGATAACCAGTATTCGCTCCTCGACGAAACGGACCTGGTCTTTATCGACCCGGTCAGCACGGGCTACAGCCGCGCCGTGGACGGGCAGAAGCCCAAGGAATGGCACGAGTTCCGGAAGGACATCGAGTCGGTCGGCGATTTCATCCGCCTGTATACCACGCGCTACAACCGCTGGCTCTCGCCGAAGTTCCTGATCGGCGAAAGCTATGGCACGACCCGCGCCGCCGGGCTCTCCGGCTACCTGCAGGAGCGACACGGCCTTTATCTCAACGGCTTGATGCTGGTCTCTGCCGTGCTGGACTTCGCCACGATCGACTTCAACACGAACAACGAGCTGCCCTTCATCCTCTTCCTGCCGGGCTACGCTGCCACAGCCTGGTATCACAAGAAGGCAGGCGTGGGACAACCGCTGCGCAAGTTCCTGAAGGAAGCAGAGGCTTTTGCCGCCGGCGAATATGCCAGCGCGCTGATGAAAGGCGACCTGCTCGGCGCGGAGGAACGCCTCCACGTGGTGCAGGAGCTGAGCCGCTTCACGGGCCTATCCACCGACTTCATCGAGCGAAGCAACCTGCGCATCAATGACCAGCACTTTTTCAAGGAGCTCCTGCGCGAGAGTGGACGCACGGTGGGCCGGCTCGACAGTCGCTTTCTGGGCATCGACCGCCTCGGCGTGACCGAGATGGCAGAATACGACCCGTTGCTGACCAACGTGCAGGGACCGTATACAGCGGGACTGTACGATTATGTTCGCCGGGAGCTGAAGTTCGAATCGGACCTGCCTTATGAAATCCTTAGTTATAGGGTGCATCCCTGGTCTTACAAAACCTTTGAAAACCAGTATGTCAACGTGGCGGAGACGATGCGCAAGGCAATGACCTACAACCCGCATCTCAAGGTCTTTGTTGCGAATGGATATTACGACCTCGGGACGCCCTACTTTGCGACCGAGTACACGTTCAACCATTTAGGGTTGAATAAGGTCCTGCACCATAACGTCAGCATGGAGTATTACGAGGCGGGACACA
>DAITPI010000350.1:0-5007 GCA_036833655.1 Anaerolineales bacterium
CACGGCCGTCGTTGGGGATGAAGTGAAGATCAACGGCCTGCGTCTGCGCGTGGAGGATGTGGACGGCTACCGCATCTGCAAGCTGACTCTGTTCCCCGCCGCGAATGGGCAGACCGACCCGGGAGCATGAGGACGAAATTATACCGGGGCCCGAATTCTCGGAAATAGAAAAGAGCGGACAAGCCCGGCTTGTCCGCTCTTTTTCGACTCTTCTCCGTCAGGAGCTCGATTTATTGACGTAATGTCCTTTGACCTGCGTGCCGTCTTGCCTCGTATAGCCGGCGGGCCAGTAACGTTCCGTCGAGCCCCGCTCCCGTCGCGTCGCGGTATCGGAGCCGCTATCCTTGTTGCTGCGCGAGGCGAGCGATCACCTGTGCAGGCAGCGCCTCATTCCGCCCGCAGTTGTACCGCGGGCGGAAGAGAATTATGATCTTCACGATCAGCTTATGCAGGCAGCAAAGACTTCATCTGTTTGTATATGAACTCCGCCGCGCCCTTCGGGTTCAGCCGGTAAATGAAGTCCATAAAGCGAGCATCGGATCCAACCAGAACACTGTAACGGTCCTGCTCGACGGCATCCACGATGATCTCGGCGGCTTTGTCTGCTGCCAGCGTCCTGGTCATAGAGGCTTTCTGATCCTCCGGGCTGATGTCGATCGCCACGCCCGAGTTGGCAGCAATGTTTGTGCCGATCGCTCCCGGGTAGACCAGAGTCACTTTGACGTTCGTGTTCAGCAGCTCTGCATACAGACCTTCTGTCAGGAGCTTGACCGCGGCTTTACTGGCGCCATAGACGGTCTGTCCCGGCACAGGCAGGAAGCCGCCCATGCTGGATACGTTGACAATGTGCGCGATGGGACGTTGTAACAGATGAGGCAGGAATGCCTTCACCATGTACAGGGTTCCATACAGGTTCACGTCCAGCACGCGCTGGATGGCTTCGTATTGCAGATCGTTTAGCCGGACAAAGGGCTGGATGATGCCAGCGTTGTTGATCAGTCCATCGACGGCGCCGAAGCGGGAAACTACTTTGGCAGGCAGCGCCTCGACCCCTTCCTGGTCGGTGATGTTCAAGACGAACGTAGCCAGACGGTCCTTGCGGTCGCCGGCGAATTCCAGAGTTTCCTGCAGTGCCGGTTCGTTGATATCTACAGCTGCCACGCTTGCGCCCCTGGAGAGCAGGTTCAAGACGATCTCCCTGCCTATCCCATTTCCGCCTCCGGTCACTACGATTACCTTATTCTGTACTTTCATGGTATCTCTCCTTGACAATAATGTCGCACTCGACTGTACGTGCATTGCTCTACGGGTTCACTCCTGTCGACAATGAGCTTCCACTCCGTTCGTGAATTTCATCACAATAAATATACTACAATTAGTCCAATTTGGAGATAAGAAATCTGTTAGAAAGACCGCTCTCCCCCATGAGGACGTAGCCGGGCTGAGCGATGGAAAGGAACGCTACCGGCTTTGCCAGAAGAGCCACGCGCTGGAGAAGATCAACAGCGCCGTGATGATCCATTCGAATGCCGATGGGCTGACGCGTGTGAGAGTCATCCGGGCGACCCAGATGCCAAGGGGAATGAACAGGAACACCCACCACACCGAAAACAGCAGTGGCAGGTCCAGGACGCCAGTATAGAGAAACCCCGGCAACTTGATCAGGTTGAGGATCGCGAAGTAGATCGCTGCGGTGGCGATGAACGGCCGCGCCCGGACCTTTTTCAGCAACAGATAGGAATTGAATGCCGGTCCCCCACTGTTGAACATGCCCGAGGCGATTCCCGCCAGCAAGCTTGCCGCCGGGGCGTGCCACGCGCGTTCTTCGTAGCGGATTTTCTGGATCCGGTCGCTGACCAGTTTATAGATCACCACCACGAGGACAAAGATTCCCAGGATGATCCGCAGGCCGTCTGGCGATAACCAGGTGAGCAACGCCGTGCCAACCAGGGCGCCTGCAAGCCCGGCCGGCAGCATGCGCCTGACCAGATCCAGGTCCCATACTTTCCAGTACATGTACAACGCAAACACGTCGCCGACCATCAGCATCGGCAGGAGCACCCCCACCGCCTGCGTCACGGGAAGCACCAGGGCAAGGATCGGGGTCAGCAGCGAGCCCAGACCCCCAAGTCCGCCCTTTGCCAGGCCGATCATGAACCCGAGGATCGCAATGACGACCGCTACATAGACAGTGTGATCAGCGGCTGGCATGACGTCGTATAACGGCTCCGAGAAGGGTAAGCACCGGGTCCCACACCTGTATATTGTACAACGAGCCTCTTGCTCCTGTGCTAGGCATGGGTCTGTGACCGTGCCGACCCGTGGGTGTCCAGTTCGAAGGATACTCAAGATCATGTCACCCTGAGCAAATCACGTGCGGTGCTAGTGTAACTCCCCTGGGTCGTTCACACCGTCCCAGCGTCCTTTCGGGAGAATAACATAAAGTTTTCTGCTTTGGAAACTCCCCGCGCACCCGTGACCTGCGCCAAACGACAGGGTATAACTGGTATGATTCAGGACAGGTGTGAAGACGAGATGATCCTCTATCGCCCGGTCAGTTTGCAGGAATTGGCCTTGATCTATGACAGCCGGATGAAGGCATTCCCCGCGCGCCTGCCTCAGCAGCCGATCTTCTATCCAGTTCTCGACCTGGAGTATGCCCGCCAGACGGCTGCCGGCTGGAACGTCAAGAGCGGCCAGCATGCCGGTTACGTGACCCAGTTCAAGGTGGAGGACGAGTACATCGAGCGGTTCGAGACGCACACAGTGGGCGCCTCCGGGCACGAGGAATTCTGGATTCCCGCCGAGGAGATCGAGGAATTCAACAGACACATCCTTGGGCACATCAAGGTGGTGGAAGCGCATTTTGGAAAAGGGTTCGAGGGCTTCATCCCCGAGAAGTTTGCCCTGCAGGCAAAAAACGCCGTCGAGCAATTCAGCGTGCTCGCCAATACATATATGTACAAGCGCATGGACTTTTACCTGGAGATCAAGCGCAACCACAAAGCGGTGTTCCTGAATTATCCGTTCTGGCAAGCCAACGACTTTAAGAATCCGGGATTGAAGGAAAAGCTGCTACAGGCGATCCGGGAAGCCTGGCTGGCATCGTTCCCCCAGCTTCCTCTGCCGAATCCTGTTCCTGAGGACGTCGCTCCGCTCGGGAAATCCACTTCACGCCGCGGCTCGTTTGCGGGTCCGGTCCGTGAAAAGAGCAGATCGGACGAGCAGACCGGGACAGACGAGGAGGACTCGCTCGACGACCTGGAGGACGAACGACCGCCCGTCAAGCAGCCACCCCTGTACTCTCCGGTCAAGCCTGTTCAAAAGGACAGTCCGCCGCTCCGGCGAGCCGAGTCCCGTCCCGCCGTACCTCACGAGGAAGAAGAGACCACGCCCGCCGGGGAAACGGACGGGGGTGCTCCGGTCAGCCCCGTCGAGGAAGCGAGGACTTCGCCTGCGCCGAGCGATTCCTGTCTCGTGCAGGGAGTCAGGCTAGGCATAGACGGGAAGTATCGTGAAGCGACCGCCCTCCTGTTCAAGGCTATCGACGAAGATCCGGACGATGTCGTCGCCCAGACGAGCCTCGGGGTTGCTTTCCACCAGCTCGGCGAAGATGACCGGGCTCTCGCCTGCTATGAGACGGCGCTGAAGGTCGATCCCATCTATGCAGAGGCGCACTATTTCCGCGCCAACCTCCTCTACACGCGCGGAAACGTACCCGAAGCCATAGCGGGCTATACGATCGCCCTTGGCTTGAAACCGGAGCTTGTCGCAGCCCACCGGAAGCCCGCGCCACAGGACCGGCTCACCGATTACACTGGCGCCTCGGCGGAAATCTACCGGATCGCCAGGCCAGCCCGCCGGATCCTCGAGCTGAACGACCTGCTCGAGTCGAGCCCCGGGCAAGCGGACCTATTGCGCGAGCGCGCTGCGGAATATTACAAGCTCCGCAATTACGCGCAGGCGATTGAAGACTACACTTCATTCCTTGCGATCCAGCCCGATCATGCAGGCGTGCTCCACGCTCGCGGCCTGGCGTATGAAGGGCTCGGGCAGTCCGAGCGTGCGCAGGCGGATTACGAGCAAGCCCTGCGCCTCAATTCGCAGTTAACGGACGATTACATCAATCGCGGCATTGCGTTTGCGCAGAACGGCAATTACCGTCAAGCCATCCTCACGCTGAGCGATGCCATCCGCCTTGCTCCCAGGAATCCCAACGGGTATTTCAATCGCGGCATCGCCTATTATCAACAGGCGGATTTTGAAAGCGCCATTGCCGATTTCTCAACCGTGATCCAGCTCGCTTCGAGCGATGTAGAGGCGTATTACTGGCGCGGGTTCTCGAACGAGGCCGCCGGGCGCCAATCTGAGGCAGCCGCCGATTACCGGCAGTTCCTGGTGCGGTCGCAAAACCCGCAGGCGCGACAGGAGATCGAGCAAAAACTGCGCCAGTGGAACGAGGAGAAGCGCAAGGCTTCGAACAGCCAGCGCGTTGTCCCCACCGAGGGGCAACGGGTAGAGCAGGTCCCGGCGAGGAGCCCGGCGCGGGAGCGCGACCTCCATAGCCTCATCGTCGCCCTGGGCGAACGGGCTCTCGACTCGACCTGGTACGGGAGCGGTGTGGAGTGCTACGGAGAACGAGCAGAAGAGCTGCATGCCCTCGCAGACCAGAACATGCCGATCGAGGGAGCAGACTTCCTTTCGATCACCTCGGGGATCCGCCAGACGATCCAGGGCGACTTCCAGGCATTCGGCCCCGATGCTGACTCCCCCTGGATCTGGATCCGCGCCTGGGAGGGCGACGGCTTCTATGCCGAGACGGACGATCCGAAGATCAAGGAGCGCCTGAAGTCTAAATTTGAATCGGTGGAGGACGTGCAGGGAGCGACGCCTCCCTACGAGGGTATGTTTATTCGTGTCTGAGATTCCTCTCCCCGCTCGGCGAAGGTCTCGGCCCGGGCCAAGACAGAATTCAGCTTTCCAGACATTCACCACTCGTCGAGCTCT
>DAITPI010000351.1:0-5007 GCA_036833655.1 Anaerolineales bacterium
TTTCGATACCGGTGGAGGCAACAAAACTATAGACCAAGGTATCGCCTTCGTAGGCGTACAGGTGCTGCTCGGAGATATCCACGAGGATGTACTTGTTGCTGCCATTCGTGGGGATGGGTTGCCCACCTGGCGTGTTCCCATCGGCTGCGGGGGCCGCGCCGCCGTCCACGATCTGCATGCTGATGGAGCCAGGCGCCGGGGTGGCAGCAGCTAAAGTGGGATTCGGTGTGTTAGCCGGTGCCGATGTAGGGACCGGTGTGTACGTCGGCTTGGGGAAATCGGCATACGCCCAAAGGTTTTCCTCGGTGGGTGTGGGTGAGACAAATAGATTGCCGATCGAAGCGCTCGCAGGCGATGCCCCGCTGAACAAGACGATCAGTCCGAGGCTGGCACACAGGAGTGTCAGCCACAGACCGGCGAACAGGCGAACGCGTCGAGTCGGAAGCACAGCGCTCATGGGGTCATGTTGCTGATGGGAGTTGGCTCGATATTCTCATTATTGGCGAAGCACAAAATGCCTTCTACCACCCCCTCGGCGATGCGGTCCGTTTGTTTGGTGAGGATCTCACGGTCCAGGTTGAGGAAGCCGGTCTCGATGATCGCCGCGACCGTGCTCGGGTCGATCTCGCGGAAGGAATGGTATTCCCTCATATCCGCGGTGATACTGCCGGCGTGAAAGCTCAGCTCGGTGATCTTCTGGTAACGGTCCACCAGGCAGGCGGTCAGGCGGTTGGCGCGGTTGACGTCGTTCGTGTTGAGCGCCGCCGCCACCTTGAAGCCGGTCGCCTGGTCGTTGATATATTCACAGGAGTCGTTATGGATGGAGACGATGGCGAGGGCGCGATAACCATTCAGGCGTGTGTCGTATTCGCGCAACAGGTCCACCTGGTACCCCTTCTGGGTGAGCTGCTCCTGGACAATGGCGGCGATCTTGAGGTTGACGTCCGCCTCGGTCAGCGTGACATTGCCGTTCCCGTCCAGGCACACCGCGCCAGAGTCGTTGCCCGAGTGCCCCGCCACGATGCCAATCCGCAGCTGCGGCTGCGTGATGAGTGCAACGCTCTCCTCCGAGCGTGGCGTCAGGATGACGCTCAGTCGTTCATACAGATTGCCCGACACCAGCCCTCGCGAAGGCAACGCGGTAAAGAGCGTGGCAAGCAGGATGGCAATGCCCAGAACGCTCTGCATGAGGCGAAAGGACCGGGCACGCCGCCGTCTCGAGGGAGCAGCAACGGCGGGAGAATGGGGAGAGGCGTCTTCCATATCGTATATCCAAATGTTACCTTTTTAGGCAGGAACGTGCAAGGGCAGAAGCTGCCTTTTTCCTGTTACAAATCGGTAACTCCGCCCCAAAGACAAACTATCTTTCTCGTCCGGTTTTTGACTTGACGCCTCTATGTCTCCTCGTTATCATGACTTTCTGGGAGACCTCTATATGATCCTTGATTCCGAAAAGCTTCGGCGCGCCATGCGTGCCTGGACAACCGGGGTGGCGATCGTGACATCTATTTATGAAGGCAAGCAATATGGCATGACCGTGAATTCGTTCACCTCCGTTTCCCTGGAGCCCCCTCTGGTCTGCGTTGCGTTGAAACGACTCACCCATACCCACGAGCTGGTCGTGAAATCCGGATTGTTCTCTGTGACGATCCTTACCGCCGCGCAGAAAGAATTGTCCGATCGTTTTGCGGGGAAAATGCCAGATATTCTCGATCGCTTCCATGGCATCCAGACGGAAACGATTTCCTTCGATTCCCCGGTCTTCAGCGATGGCATGGCGTACTTCGATTGCAAGGTGTTGAGCTCCATGCCGGTGGGCGAGAATACGCTCTTCATTGCGGAAGTGGTCGACGCCCGCGGCGACGGTGGTGGCGAGCCGCTTGTGTATCACAACCGGGAGTACTGGCGTCTGATGAAAGAAACGGACCCCAACCTCTCCAGGCTTTGAGACTTCAGACTCAGCAGACCTTGGACTCCGGGCGTCCAATCGTGATAGACTCATCCTGAACATCTCATTCGGAGGGGCACAACTATGCAACAAAAACTGACCCTCGAAGAACAAAAGATCCTGCTCCGCCTGGCACGCGAAGCGCTGGAATGCGGCGTACGAGGCGAGTCGTTGCCGCCTCTGGATCGCGCGGCGCTGCCCGCGAGCCTGCTTGAAGAAGGCTCATCGTTTGTCACGCTGATGGAACACGACCAGCTGCGCGGCTGCGTCGGTTCCCTCGAGCCGTACCAGTCGCTGGCGGAAGATGTGCGTGAGCATGCCGTGGCAGCCGCGCTCAAGGATCCGCGCTTCCCTGCGGTGGGCGAGGCGGAGCTCAGCCACATCGAGATCGAGGTCTCGCGTCTGACGACTCCGGTCCCGCTTGAATACCGGGATACGCAGGATCTGCTTGCCCGGCTGCATCCCTACGAAGACGGTGTGGTCCTGCGCGATGGCTTCCACCGGGCAACGTTCCTGCCCCAGGTCTGGGAAAAGGTCCCCGACCCGGCAGAGTTCCTCGAGCACCTCTGCTACAAGATGGGCGCCCAGCCAGACCTCTGGCGCAACAAGCATCTCGAGGTGTTGACCTACCAAGTAGAGGAATTTCACGAGTAGGGTAAAATCGGCGTATGGCTGATAACGACGCAGTTTTCCAGGATGCAGTGGAGGCCCTACGAGCGGGGAACAAGAGCAAGGCGCGCGAATTATTGACCGGCTTGCTGAAGAACGATCAGAACAACGCAACCTACTGGGTGTGGATGAGCGCCACAGTGGATACGCCGAAGGAGCGCATCTACTGTCTGCAGACCGCGCTCAAGCTGGATCCGGAGAATGTCGCCGCCAAACGCGGCTTGATCCTGCACGGGGCGCTGCCTCCGGACGATACGGTCCAGCCGTTCCCGGTTAACCGGCCGCGCGCCTGGGAGGAGAAGCTGCTCCTGGCGCACGAAAAGCCCCGGTTGAAAGGCTGGGCGGCGCTGCGAGCCAGCCCGGTTGCGCGGTTGGGAGGCTTTGCCCTGCTGGGCGCCATCCTGGTCGGCGTGGTCGTCTTTGGATTCCTGCAGGTCAGCGCCAGCCGGAATGCCCGTCCCGCCACCGCCACACCGGGACCCTCTCCCACGTTCACGTTGACGCCCACATCCATCAACGCCACCGGGCAGCCGGTTGTCATCGGCACGGCGGCGCCGCTGTCGGAGCTGCTGCCCGTGCCCTATACGGTGACGCCGCTCTACGTCAGCATGAAGGGCTCGCCGCTCTCCGCAGATACCTACCGCCTGGTGAAAGCCGCCTACGAGAAAGGGGACTGGGACGAAGCCATCCGCCGCCTGCAGGAGGTGATCCGCCTCGATCCCCAGGCGGAGGCGTACTACCATCTCGGGGAAGCCTATCGCTTCAAGGGCGACTACAACAGCGCCCTCCAGTCGTTTGAGTCGGCCCTCAGTGCCAACCCGGCGTTTGGTCCCGCTTATCTGGGCGTGGCGCGCGCCCGGCTAATGGCGAATCCGAACGCCAATGTGATGTCCTTCCTCGATGAGGCGATCCGGCTCGAGCCGAACTTCGGGGAGTCCTACCTCGACCGGGCTGTCCTGAAACTGCGGGAAAACAATATCGCCGGCGCCCTGCAAGACCTTGCCGAAGCAGACCGGCGCATGCCCGGCTCTCCGCTCGTCTATTTCGAGCTGGCGCAGGCGCGCATTCAGGAGGGAGATCTGGACCTGGCGCTCAGTGCTGCGAAGCGCGCCAACCAGCTGGATGTGACCAATCTGCAGACCTACCTGATGCTCGGTCAGATCTACGCCGCGCAGGGGGACGACACGGAAGCGGTCAAAGCCCTGGGCACGTATCTCAAGTACCGGCCGGAGGACATCGGGACGTATATTTTGCTGGGCAAGCTGTACTTCGATAACCAGGACTACGAGAAAACGATCGACAACATGAACCAGGCGCTGGCACGCGACCGCAACCAGCGCGAGCCGTATCTCTACCGGTTCCTGTCCAACATCGAGCTGGGGCGGGGCGAGGCCGCGGAGCAGGATGTAGACACGGTCATGCTGTTCTACCGCGACTCGTTCGACGCCAACCTGGCGGTGATCCGCATGCAGATGCTTCAGAAACGCTTTGGAACCGCCTCCCTGTTGATCGACAAGACAAAGGCGCTCGCCGAGACCGATGAGCAGCGAGCGCAAGCCTATTACTGGGCGGCGCTGGTCTATGAGGAGCGGGAAGATATCGACCAGGCGGCGGAGCACTGGCAGCTTTTGCTGGACCTGCCGGAAGATGCCGTGACCGAAGAAATGCGCCTCGAGGCGGAGGAGCACCTGAAGGTGCTTGCCACGGCGACGGCGACTGTCACCCCCTCGCGCACGCCCACCGTCCGCCCCCGGACGCCCTCCCGCACCCCGACGAAGACGCTCACCCCCTCGCGGACTCCCACGCCTTCCCGCACGCCGACGCGTGTCCCCACACGCACGCCCACCCCGTAGTCTGAGCAGCGGCGGAGAGATCAGCCGCGCCTGCACCGGATGCCGTGCGGTGCGACTCAAGGCAAAACCAGCGGACGAAAAACGGCTCGGAGCTTGAAGCATCCGAGCCGTTTTTTTTATTTCTGGTTCTCTTTCCACTTTTTTGGGCTCAACTCTTGACACTGCGGTTCATCGGTGGGCAGCCAGGTTTCAAACACCTCTTCCCTAAACAAGTTCTAATGGCGTCACCTTGTACTAAATACTTGCTCTCTGCCCTTGAAGCCCCGGCAAGATGCTGTTTGCACAATACCAGTTGATTCATTTCTTCAAGACCGATCTGTTTTTGCATCTTCTTGCTTTCGCTGACGCTCATTGAAAACGATAGCGTTGCCCATGTGATAGATTTTTACACACCGAGAATTATCGCCCGGGATTTATGCTGTCCAAAAATCTTTATGCACGGCGCGGGCTTCTATTTCTAATGAGGATATAGGACCGAGGACTTCGATGTGGCGTTTACTATGGGCAAAGACTTCTCTACAGGGAAGTAACAGGTGG
>DAITPI010000352.1:0-4993 GCA_036833655.1 Anaerolineales bacterium
GGCGAGGTCGCTGTGGACGAAATCCTCGGCCCGGTGGTGGTGCCCCTGGTGCAGTGGTTGGCGACCGCTGGTCCCGGACAATGGTTGAGCTGGTGGCCCCTGTTTGCCAGCACCAATCCGCCCGGCTCCTGACGAATGAACGCGCCGCCTCCCTCCGCGGCGCGGATCACTGCCAGGATGGGCGTGGGCTCGGCGGTCACGGTAGCGGTCGGCGTATCGGTGGGGGCGAGCGTCGCCTGGGTCAGCGTCGGGCGCGGGGTCTGGGAGGGTGTTCGGGTCGCGGCGCTGATCACCGCGGTCGCCCGCTTGGGCTCCGGCGATGCTGTGTGTACTGCCGCTCCAGTCGGACTTGCCGTCGCCCGGACAACGGCAACCGGTGCGGGCGGGGTGAGTCCGGTCCATCCCATCACCCAGCCCCCAAAGCCGGTATAGAAAGCAACGACCGCGATCACAGCCAGGAACATGAGGCCGGTAAAGACGAGCCCACCAAACGAGGTCGGATAAAAGCGCAAGAAGAAAAGGGTGATCAGCCCGAAGAAAGTCGCCCATGCCAGGTGCGTGAAGAAGACGTAGAGTCCTGCGGGCCAGATCTCCCCGACGCCGTTGCCCAGCCCGAATCCCGCCGCACTCAGGGGCAGGAAAAGCTCGTATGCCAGCAGCGCGCTGGGCAAATAGGGGCGGTCTTCGGAGCGCACAAACGAGACGGTGATCAGGATCGCTCCAATGGTCAGAGCAATGAGGTCGGGCCACCACAGGCGGCTGTGCGTGAAGGCTTCGTTCAGAGTCAGCGGCTGAAATGGACGGGAGGCGACGCCAGCCAGCAGCCCTCCCACGAAGATGATCAGCGAGCTGACCAGGAGCGCCGTGAGCGTCTGCAGGAAGAGACGTAATGCCCCGGCGATAACCGACAGTGTGGTGCCGATCCACGGGGTTAACAGCGGGGCGACCAGGATACCGAAGACCAGCAATGCCTGCGCATTGAATAGATAGCCCACTCCCAGAATTGCGCCGGCGACCAGCGAGAAAACAAAGAGCTCGTAGGAGGGGAAGGCGCGGCGGGTGAGATGATTAAATAATTGTGCGCGTCCGGCTTCGTCGGCCGGAAAGTGGGCGCGGCGCTGGGCGCGTCGCCTGCGGGCGCGCGCCGAGACGAATTCCGGCGTCGGTTCTGGATGAGGCTGTGAAGCGGGTTCTGGAAAATTCATGCAATGCGACCTTGGATGGATCTGGCGGGCTCAATTATACAGGCAATGTGAGCGGATGGAGCCTGCATGCTGGTCGGCTATCCGTACTATCCTGCAATGGATGTCACCGCGTTATTGACAGTTGTTCCGCATCGGTTATAATACCGTCCGCAAAAGCAGTCGGTTCGCAGAGCACTAACAATTCTGGCCCCCTAGCTCAACTGGCAGAGCAAGGCACTCTTAATGCTTAGGTTCAGGGTTCAAATCCCTGGGGGGTCACTCGAAAACGATCAGATTTAAGAAAAGTCTGGTCGTTTCGATTTTAAGAACACACCTACTGCAACTTGTATACAGTTTGGAGAAATAGATGAAAAAATGCAACCACTGTTTACAGGAAAAATCGGAAGAAGAGTTCAACTGGAGATACAAAGCTCTAGGTATTAGACATCCCACATGCCGTGAATGCCAACACGAACACAACAAAAAATACTTTGAAGGACCTGCAAAAGAAAGGCATCTCCAGCAGGTAAAAGACAGAAGACATGCCGCCCGTGAAGTGGCAAGGCAATACGTCTGGGATTATCTGGCAACACACCCCTGCGAGTGGGTGGATGAAGACGGACAAAGGTGTACTGAAAGCAATCCGATTGTCCTTGAATTCCATCACCTTCACGGAAAAGATATGCCGGTTTCCCAGATGGCGGGCGGCGGATATCCTATTTCCACAATCCAGGCTGAAATCGATAAATCCACTTTCCTCTGTACCAATTGCCATAGAAGCGTCACCGTGGAAGAAAGAGGCTGGTTCAAAAGAAAGAAATGAGCATCACGGGCCAATCAATAAGCCCTCTTAAGGGCTAACTCACAAGAGAAAGGCGTTCTTCATGACAACCATCCGAGCTCTCCCACCGAAGTTCCTCGCCGCGATGATCGCGGTCTTGCCTCTCCCGGGGTCGCCTCTGTACGATGGGGATGACCAGCACGTAGTGGACCAGGCTTTATCTGATCTTCAGATTTACCGGGAGGCGGGTGTCGACAGCATCATATTCGAGAACGATCACGACCTGCCCTATATCCAGCCGCCGCTCGATGAACGCGGCGTTGCTCTGATGACGAGGATCGTCCGGGAGGCCCGCAAGAGATTCGATGGCCCTATCGGCATTCAGATGCTCGAAGCTGCCAACGTCACTTCACTGGAGATTGCCGCAGAGGCGGGTCTCGACTACATCCGCGTGGAAGCCTATGTGTTTGCCCACGTCGGGGGCAGCGGGGTCATCAACGGTTCCGCTGGCAAGATTTTGCGACGACGAAAAGAGCTGAGGGCGGAGCACATCAAAGTCTTCGCCGATGTCAAGAAGAAGCACGGCTCACACTCCCTGACCATCGATCTCGATATTGCCGATGAGATCAGGCAGGCAGAGTTCTTCCTGGTGAACGGCGTGATCGTGACCAGCCAGTTCACCGGCTCGAGTCCCGATCAAAACGATTTGATCAAAGCGAAGAGGGCGACAAAGCTACCCGTCCTGGTTGGCTCCGGTATGACCGCCGAGAATATCCGCGAGTATTTACCCCTCGCCGATGGGTTTATCGTTGGCTCTTCTTTCCGGAAAGATGGGAAGTTCCTCGAAGCGCTCGAACCGGAACGATTGCGAACGTTCATGGATGTCTTTTTCCCGGCACGACAGAACATGCAGGCGGATTAGCAGTTGTATTTTATGGCTTTCCGGGAGCACCTACCGCAGGTGCTCTTTTCTTTTACAGTTCTATGATCTTCTTTTGAATTGCATACTTGATCAGGTCCCCCCGGTCGTGTAGATCCAGTTTCTGCATCAGGCTGGTGCGATGCGATTGCACGGTCTTGACCGAGAGATGCAGGATCTCGGCGATCTCCCGGCTTGTCTTGCCCTCTGCGATCAATTGCAGGACTTCTCGTTCGCGAGCAGAGAGTGCGTTAGGATCGTCCCGATCTGCACGGGACTCGTGGCTCAGATAATCCTCGAGGAGCAGGCGCGTGATCGCCGGGGAAAGGATTGCTTCGCCTCTGTACACGGCACGGATCGCAGAGACCAGCTCTGTCGCCGCGGCGCGTTTGATGATGTAGCCGGAGGCGCCCACTTCCAGCATCTGACGGAAGTATTCCTCGTGGTCGTACATCGTCAGCACCAGCACGTTGATCTCGGGATGATCGTGCTTGATCTGGCGCGTTGCCTCCAGACCGTTGAGCAGGGGCATGGCGATATCCATCAGGACCACGTTCGGCTTGAGCTGGCCCGCGAGGCGCACCGCCTCGCGACCATCGCTGGCTTCGCCGACGATGGTCATATCCTGCTCGTCTTCGAGCAGCGCGCAGATGCCATTGCGTAGTAAGGTGTGATCGTCAGCGATCAGGATGCGGATCGTAGAGGTCATGGCTGCAACATCCCTTCGGAGAGGCCCATAACGTTTTGTTCGGCATGGATCAGGTTTTCTGCGGGCAGCGGTACATGCAGAAGCAGACAGGTCCCTGATCCCGGCACAGACACGATGTTTACTTCCCCGCCCACGAGAGAAGCACGTTCCTGGATTCCCAACAATCCCAGATGCTTGCGGTCCACTGCCTCTCCCGTCGTTTTTTCGATGTCGAAGCCGCGGCCGTCGTCTTTGATCTCCAGCCAGATATTCTCACTTGCCATCCACAGCCGGATCGAGGCTTTACTTGCGTCCGCATGCCGCAGGATATTACTGATCGCCTCCTGCGCGATCCGGAAGAGCATCGTCTCCAGGTGGGGCGGCAGCCGGATGGCATCCTCGGGCGCGGAGAACTCCACCTTGACCCCGGCCTTTTCCAGGTTGCTGCGCGCAAACCAGCGGATGGCGGAGTACAGACCCAGGTCGTCAAGGATGGAAGGGCGCAGGTCCCAGATGATCTTGCGCAGGTTTTCCAGCAGCCGGTTCGCCACGCTTTGCGCGTCGGAAATATAGTGCGTGAGATCTGCCCGGTCTGACGGAACGATCTGCGCCAGCCGGTCGAGATGGATGATCAGCATCGAAATGGACTGCGCCGTATCGTCGTGCAGGCTGCGTGCAATGCGGACCCGTTCCTCCTCCTGCGCATTAATGACCCGTTCGGAGATCGCCTGCAGCTGGCTGGTGTAATTTGCCATGCGACTCAACATGGCATCGATCGCGACCACCAGGCGGCGGATATCGGGATCCTGATAATGCTTAAGCGAATTGGGAATATGGATCTGCCCGCTGTGGACCTGCTCGATCGCATCCCCCAGCTCGTGGAGTGGCAGGAGTGCCGTGTGGATAATCATCCGGTTGACGAGCAGTGTGATTGAAATCCCGACAAAGGAGAATAACAGGATCAACCAGATATTTCCGAACAGCGTCATCTGGCGGGTAATGATCGTCCCGGCAATCGCCCCGAATATGATGATGATCGAATTTCCGATCAGCACCCGGTTGAAAATCGAGATGCGAAGCACAAACTGGCGATACCGCTCGAACAGGCGAGATGGTACTTCCATACGCTCTCAGCATAGCATGAACAGACAAATCAAGGCAAGTTGCTTTCCACCCGCCTTCTCAGGGATTTTGTCATATCGCAGCCCCAGATCGGGCATTTGCCGGGCATTTTTCGGGTGGATACCGGATGCCAGACGCTGGAAAGCGGAGTAGTGTGAAAACGAACGTGCCTTTCTGGATGCCCAAGCAAAGGAGGATCATCATCCATGAACGTCAACCACACACTCCAAATTAAGGATGGCAGCACAGTTGAGACACTCCAGCACTTCCTGGCCGCCTGGTGGAATCAGGTCGATCTG
>DAITPI010000353.1:0-4979 GCA_036833655.1 Anaerolineales bacterium
ACCCCGGTCGTAGCCTTGAAAGGGCTGCGTCCTAGTCCACTAGACGATGGGGGCAGGCTTGCTTATCTATTGAGCGGGCGGATTTTATCATCCCCGCATGCAGCGGTCAAGCATTTTCCTTATTTCTCTTCTTTGGCGCGTTGATTCAGGAGAGCCAGGATATCCACTTTTTCGCGATTGACGAGGATGCCCGGACTCTCTGCCCTCAAGTTCGGGATCAAGATCGCGCTCATCACCGCTTCATAGACCGGAATAAAGTTGCGGGCTTTGTCCGCGATCATCAGAGCAAAGTCAAACCTCCCCGCTACCTCGATTTTGCCTTCGACCTCGTATGCCTGGGTCGTGAGTCGCACCGGCATGGCAGAAACGCTGCTATAGCCACCGCGTTGCATCTGAGACGGTCCAAGATCTTCACGGCGTGCAGCGCAGAGGACAAAAATCTGCGATTTGACCAGGCGGACCACTTCAAAATGATCCACCAGCTTGGTAGGCATGTGGATGCGTGCCATGCGCGCGTCGTGCAGCTCGATGTGGGACTTCGTAATATCGTTCAAGACCCCCATGATCCCATTGGTCGAGGCCATCACCTTACCGACCACCCGATAACCGGACGTGTAAACATCCGCCGGCATAAATCTGTAGGTCCGTGGTGAAGTGTCCATGTGCTGTCCCTCAAAGGTTAGGGTGATCTGTTAGTCGAGCGGGAGGCGCGGCAGATTCCGTTTTGGGGTCCCGGGTCTGGCGGTGCGCTTGGGACGCCGCGTGGGCTTCCCGGCGTTGGGGCTGAGGAGCATGGTCAACCAGGAGATGGCCCGCTCGTCGAACTCGCGCTTGCCACACATGTCGCAGATCCAGGCCGGGAAGTTGGGCACCATGATCAGTTCCTCGCCCAGCCAGGTGAAATAGGTAATATGCCGCAGGTGCATCATGCCTGCCGAACATTCGCGGCAGGGAACGGAGCTGGAGGCAGGGGCCGGAAAGGTCTGTGTTTGATTCATCTTGCGCTCATTGCCTCCAATCCCGCAAAGGTCTGCTCTGTGTGATTGATGACCTGCCACTGCTCGGGGGGCCAGTAGATCAAGACAGCCCTCCCGATCACATTTTCGATCGGCAAGAGCCCCCACTGGTGGGAATCCCGCGAATCGTTGCGATTGTCTCCCAGGACAAACAGCTGCCCATCGGGCACCACCCAGTCTCCGTCATAGGCAGGCGGGGCAGCAATGTAAGGCTCGGTCAGAGCGACACCGTTGATACTGACCATACCGTTATGCACGGAGATGGATTCCCCGGGTAAGCCGATCACTCGCTTGATCAGGTCCTCTTGCGGGTTGACCGGGAAAATAAAGACAACGATGTCTCCCCGCGTCGGCTCGCCCGTTTTGTAGGCGAGCTTATTCACGAGAATATATTCTCCATCTTCCAGGGTGGGGCGCATGCTAAAGCCGTCCACACGGACACGGGCAGAGACAGCGTTGATTCCAAAATACAGGACAACAGCCAGAACAATGGTCTCTAGGATATCCAGGACAAATCGCTTCCAGTTTGCAGGTTGTTCCACGACCGGTTCGGGCTGGTATTGCGCTTCAGGTTGAGTCGTTTCCAAACTTCGAGTTCTCCAGAGAAAAATTATACTGCCTTTTACCAGGACTCCGTTCACCCTTAAGGTGGAGTTAACTTAGTTGCAAGGTGATCCGGGTTTACGGGAGTCCGCCGGATGTTTCGTCGTGATCGGCCCAGTGCAGGATGAAGTCCATCTGCCGGCTGGTTTCCGGCGAGTGCGGGTGATAGCGGCTCTTGGGGACGCCCTGCCACCATGCCGCAAGCTGGTCCAGCGCCTCGCCGCCAGCCCTGCCATGTCTGACGAGGTAACAGCCCACCGTCGTACCTGTCCGCCCGATGCCGCCCCAGCAGTGCAGGTAGATCGTGCGCCCGGCGTCTAGTGCTTCGTCAATAGTATGGAGCAAGGCATTCATCTGCTCGACCGTGGGCAAGCCGAAATCCCCGATAGGAAAGCGATCATAGGCCATTTTTACACCATAGGCCCGGGCTTGCTCGGATAAAAGGCCATCATAGGGTACCAGCTCGTCCGGCTGGGTCAGGTCGATGAACGTATCGAAGCCCGCTTCGAGAAACGCGTCCAGGCGTTTGCGGGTCATTTCGTCATCGTACGCTCCCGGGTATTCGCCCGCCAGCAGGCGACCGGGCAGCACCCAGTACGACTCGGGAATAGGACGTCGGATCTCTGTCATAAATGTGGCTAGTGTAGCACAGGAGCCTATATGTGTCCCCAGGCAAAATAGGTGGGCACGTGAAGCACCCGGTCGCCACGCTCGCGAGCTTGCTGGTCCAGGCGCTTCATTCTCTGGATGTCCGTGTTGGGGATAAATCCCGCCAGATCGGATTCGATCACCGCCCACTCCGTTTCCCAGTCCCGGGCGGACGGATCCGCCTCCGCGTTTTGAATGGGTCCCGTCTCGACGATCTGGATGCCCGCCCGGAAGAACAGATCCGCCAGCCGCGCGCCCAGACCCGGGTCCGCGCCCTGCTGGCGCAGCGCCTCGGTCTGCCATTCTCCCAGTGGGATCAGCTCACGCGGCTTGTCGCGGCGGGCGTTGTAGTCGGGCTCGGCAAAGGCAAGGATATGCCCACCGGGCTTTGCCACGCGCCTCATTTCCATCAATGCCTGGAGTGGGTTCGCCACCCACAGCAACAGGAAATGACAATAGACAATTTGGAAGGACTTGTCAGGGTAGGGAAGCGTGAGCGCGTCCCCCTGAGCCAGCGTAGCCGCAGGGGCAGTGAGACGGCACTGAACCAACACAGCGCGATCAATATCGATGCCGTGGGCAGAACCAGGATCGGGAAGCTCCGAAAGGATAGCGCCCGTTCCACAGCCTACTTCCAGAACCCGGCTGGCAGGCGCCAGTCCCGTCTGTCGAAATAGATAACTGCGCAGGTCACGCGTCCAGCGGGCTTGTTGCGTGTATCGTTTGTGCCAGTCCATTCACCCGGAGTTTACCTGTAAATATTCTTCCACTCGTCACGCAGCAGATTCCCCAGAATGGTGGCTGAGCTGCCCTGTGTCGGCAACACATCGCCATCCGGTTCCACGTAGAGCCAGACTTTGCCAGCCCCTTCCGTGACGGTCAGCTCAGCAGCCTCATACACGACCGGATTGGAGGAGGAATACGGCACCGGCAGATCGAACTTGAGCGTAAGCCCCAGGGCAGCTGCTTTGTCGCGCAATAGATCGAAGGTGTGGCTGAGGGAAGCATCCGCGCTGGTGAGGGAAAGACTCGTCACGTTGAGCTTTGCCAGGCGTTCGAGCATCTGCTCGGCCTCGCTGATGTTGTCCGGGTTCAGCGTCAGGTGCACAGTAACAAAGATATCCTCGGGCATGACCTTTTCCAGGGCGGCCCAGGATTTCTCGTCCGCAGGCTGCAGCAGGAACAGGATGTGATCGAGCCCGGTCTGCAGGAGCAGGTGGAGATAATCTGGATCCAGGAAGCGCAAGCCGTCTGTGAGCAGCCCGCAGACCTGGCCGTTCTTTTCGGCGTGGGCGATCAGGTCCGGCAGATCGTCACGCAGGGTGGCTTCACCGCCGGTGAACGTGATGTGCGGGATGCCAGCCTGCCAGGCTTTGTCGAGGATCGTGCGCCACTCGTCAGTAGTCAACTCACGGTCCACGCGTTTGGTCGGCGCGTATCCGGCGGCGGAGTCTGGGCCCAGGCGATAGGTCAGCGCGCAGTCCAGGCGGAGAGGCGCAGTCAGATCCGCAGAATGCGGCGCGGCGCGTTCCACGTCTAAGTACGAGACCGGGTCCAGGTCGGTGGTGAAGATCAGCGTCTGGATCTTCTCCAGGAACTCCTGATAATCCTGGCGGGCGAGGTCCTTGCCCACGCGGTAGCGCGCCGCGATCTGGTTGACCGCCTCTTCGGGCTCCGTCCCGCGGATGAAATGATAGGCATATTCAGCGGCGGTGGCATTCAGCTGCAGGACGGTGGAGGCGTTGAGGATGAAGATACCCGATCCATCGGGGCGCAACCGCAGGTGCACGCGGTAGGGCTTGTCCTCGTGCATGTCCTGTTTATGGTAGACGCCAACCGGCAGGGGCTGGACTTTGGCAAAACGGTCGGCAAGACGGTTGATGAAGTTCATGATCTCTCCTGAGTCGATCGTACATCCTGCAGCGGAAATTGAAGCGGGCACCCGCCGCCACACTCCGCGACGACGGGACAGCCCTCGCACTTGGCAGGCAGCCCATGGCGCTCCCGTAACTGGACAGACAGCTTGTGGTTCCAGATCGAGTCCCATGGATCTGCGAGCATATTCCCGAGGGGCTGGTAATAAGACTGGCATGGCAGCACGTTCCCATTCGATTCAATGCACATGCTGTACAGCGATGCCGTGCAGCCCTTTACGCCCAGGTTGCTCTGCGTGGGGTCGAAGTGACAGTATTGTGTGGGTGTGTACCAGATCAGCCGCTGCCCGTGTTCCGAGGTCTTCCGGACAGCCATATCCAGGATCGGCTGTAGCTCGCGCTCGTGCAAGCCCGTGCCCACCGTCAATCCCTGGCCGGCATAGATCAATGCGTTCAAGCCGATCGTCGGTACGCCCAGCCCGGCGAGGAAATCCAGCGTGTCGGGAATCTTGTGGACGTTGGTGCGCAGCATCGTGGTGTTGGTCATCACGTAAAGTCGCGTAGCCAGTACATTTTTCAAGCCCTGGATGGTCTGTTTGAAGGCGCCTCGCGCCCGCATCATCTCATCGTGGATCTGCGCCTCACAAGACTCGACCGTTATTTGAACGTGATCAAGACCCGCATCCACCAGCTTTTGTACGTAGCTGGCATCCGCGAGCCGGCGGGCATTCGTGTTCAAGCCGGTGATCTGTCCATTGGATTCGGCGTGGGCGATCAGCTCAGGCAAGTCATTGCGTAATGTCGCTTCGCCGCCGGTGAAAACAATATGTGGCACGCC
>DAITPI010000354.1:0-4977 GCA_036833655.1 Anaerolineales bacterium
TGGTGAACGCATCCCCATGGAAGTACAGGTTGGGGATAAGGTGCTGTATGCAAAGTACTCCGGCACCGAAGTGAAAACGGATGGCAAGAAACTGCTCATCCTGCGCGAAAGCGATATTCTAGCCGTGGTCGAAGGCTAATTGGAGGAGTAAAAAATGGCTGCTAAACAACTTGTCTTTTCAGAAGACGCACGCCGCAAGCTTAGGACTGGCATGAATGTCGTTGCCAATGCGGTTGGCGCGACCCTCGGGCCCAAGGGCCGTAACGTGGCTGTGGACCGCAAGTTCGGTTCGCCGATGATCACACATGACGGCGTTTCGGTTGCGAAGGAGATCGAACTCGAAGACCCATTTGAGAATATGGGCGCACAGTTACTCAAGGAAGCTGCAACCAAGACCAACGATATCGCCGGTGACGGCACAACCACCTCGACCGTGCTAGCGCATGCGATCGTGAACGAGGGGCTCAAGGCGCTCGAGGCTGGTTTTAACCCAATGCTTATCAAGCATGGCATTGAGATGGCAACTGCATCGGTTGTCGAAGAGCTTCGCAAGATGGCGGTCAAGATTGACACGAAGGAAGATATTGGTCATGTCGCTACCAATTCTGCCGCCGATACTGAAATCGGCAACTTGATCGCAGATGTGATGGACAAGGTTGGCAAAGACGGTGTCATTACCGTCGAAGAATCCAAGTCTATGGAGTTCGAGCAGGAATTTGTCGAAGGTATGCAGTTCGACCGCGGATACCTCTCTGCTTACTTCATCACCAGCGCGGAAAATATGGAAGCTGTGATCTCCGACGCGTACGTCCTCATCAACGAGAAGAAGATCTCTGCCGCGCAGGATATCGTTCCTCTGCTTGAAAAACTAGTGCAGATCGGCAAGCGCGAGCTCGTCATCATCGCCGAAGATGTTGATGGCGAAGCCCTTGCCACACTGGTCTTGAACAAATTGCGCGGCATGTTGAATGTGCTGGCTGTCAAAGCCCCGGGCTTCGGTGACCGTCGCAAAGCCATGCTGCAGGATATTGCCGTTCTTACCGGTGGTACCGTGATCTCTGAAGAAACAGGCCGCAAGCTCGAAACCGCCACTCTGCAAGACCTCGGCCGCGCCGAAAAAGTTGTCTCTGATAAAGAGAACACCACCATCGTCGGCGGCAAAGGCAAGAAGGGTGAGATCGAAGGCCGCATTAGGGAAATTCGCGCTGAGATCGAAAAGAGCACCAGCGATTACGACAAAGAGAAATTGAACGAGCGCCTCGCCAAACTTAGTGGGGGTGTTGCCATCATCCGTGTTGGTGCGGCGACTGAGACCGAGATGAAAGAGAAGAAGCACCGTGTGGAAGATGCTCTCTCTGCGGCGCGCGCGGCTGTTGAGGAAGGCATCGTGCCTGGTGGCGAAATCTCGCTGCTCAACGCCTCTGGCAAGTTAGATAAGATGTTGAAGGGCGAAGCAGACGATGAAGAAATTCGCGTTGGGATTAACATCGTCAAGAAAGCATTGGAAGCTCCAATCCGCAAGTTAGCGGCGAATGCCGGTCAGGATGGTTCAGTAATCATTGATTCCGTCCGACGAACGGCTGTCGATAAGAAGAACAAGAACATCGGCTATAATGTTCTGACGGGCGAATATACCGACATGATCAAAGCGGGCGTCATTGACCCTGTTAAAGTTGTGCGCGGCGCCCTCGAGAATGCTGCCTCCATCGCAGCCATGATCCTGACTACGGATGTCCTCATCACCGACTTGCCCGAAAAGGAAAAAGCCCCTGCTATGCCTCCGGGCGGCATGGGTGGCATGGATTACTAATCTGTCAACAAGTAGGGTCGGGCAGCTGCCCGACCCTACTTGTTTTAACGTATAATTTGGGGCAATGTTTTTCCACCAAAGCCTCATTCGCACAATTTTCATTCTCTGCCTCGCACTCGGACTCTCCGCGTGCGCTTCGTTTATTAAGCCGGAGCCCAGCGCGACGCCCCAACCCACGTTCACGGCGGCGCCCCCGACTGCCACCCCCGAGCCCATGGCGCTGACCGTCAACGGCGAGGGGATCACGGTCGTGGAGTTCGAGGCAGAAGTTCAGCGCTACCAGACCGCCCAGCAAGCCCTCGGAACAACAATCGCTCCGGACGATGCCTCGGAGGCGGTCCGGGAGGATCTGACCGCACAATTGCTCCTTTCCCAGGCGGCGCGCCTGGAGGGCTTCCGGCTGGATGAGACAACGTTACAGGAGCGCATGGACGCCTTGGCCGCCCGGGTCGGCGGGGCGGATGCGCTCACAGCCTGGGAAGCGCAGAACGGGTATTCCGATCAGGAATTCCGCGCCGCCCTCAAACGCGCCGCCGAAGCAGCCTGGATGCGTGACAAAATCCTTGCGGATGTGCCCAGTACTGCCGAGCAGGTACACGTGCAGCAAATTCTGCTCTATAATCAAGACACGGCTCAGAACTTTTTGAATCAGCTGAATGGCGGAGCCGATTTCGATGAGCTGGCAGCAAAGGCCAATCCGCTCACCCGTGGTGATCTGGGCTGGGTGCCGCGTGGCTACCTGCTCGAGCCGAAGATCGAAGAGGCGGCATTCCGCCTGACTGTCGGAGAGCACAGCGAGGTAATTGCCACGGACGTGGGCTTTCATATCGTCCGGATCCTGGCGCGTGACCCGCAGCGCGCTCTTTCGCCGGATGCTTATCTTTCATTACAGGAACTGGCGTTGAAGCAGTGGATCGAGGCGGAACGCCAGCAAGCCAATGTTATTATTGCGCAGCGACAGCAGCCCTAATGGAGTGCCATAGATGAATGAAGATTTCGATTTCGATGGAACAAGGTCCAGGCGTGCAGAAGCCCCGATGCAGATCTGGGACCTCCTCTCTGCCCTGATTCTGATCATCACCGTTTGCCTGGTGGGATATTTCGTGCTGGTCTTCATTAATCCTGCATCTTCCCTGAATCTCCTGCCGCCCGGTGGGGGAGGGCTGTTTGGCAACGCGGTCCCTTCGTCCACCGTTACGCCCCTTAAGCTCCAGCCCACCTGGACTGCGAGCCCCACCCTTCAGGTCACCCCGAGCGATACTCCGCGGCCGACATTTACGCCCATCCCTACGAATACATCTTTCTCGCTGGTCCCGCCCACGAAGACGCCCAAGCCGAGTCCTACCCCGAAGGCGCCGTTCAGTGCCTCGGTCACCACAGTGGACAGCACGCTGATCCACCCGGAGCTGGCATGTAACTGGGCCGGCATCGGCGGGACAGTGGTCGACTCCAACAACAGCCCGATCATCGGCACGGTGGTCGTCCTGCGCGGCACGCTGAACGGCAGCACAGTCGAGCAGCAGACGGTCAGCGGCATCAACAAAGAGTACGGGCCCTCGGGATTTGAATTCGTCCTTGGCACCGCACCCGTTGAGTCCAAGAAGACGTTATATGTCCAGCTGGTGGATCAGCAGAGCATCCCGCTTTCGGACCCCGTGCAGATTACAACCTCCAGTGACTGTACGAAGAATCTGGTAATGGTGAGGTTCAAGAGGAATCGGTAATAAACCGTAGGGCTCAGCAACTGCTGAGCCCTACGGTTTATATTGCTACATTCCAATGCTCGTATTTCTTGTGTTTCCCCCGCAGGACATCTTCGTATAGAGACCGCAATTTGGTGGTGATGGGACCCATAACACCCGCGCCCACCGGATGGTGATCCACCTTCGTCACCGCGACGATTTGCGCGGCGGTGCCGGTCATGAACATCTCCTCGCAGATGTAGACTTCGGTGCGGTCGATCGAGCGCTCGAGAACGGTGAGCCCCAGTTCTTTGCGCGCCAGCTCGATCACCGATCTGCGTGTGATACCTTCCAGGATATTGTCAGTGACAGGCGGCGTGACGAGCACACCGTCGCGCAGCATGAAGATATTCATCGCCGAGCCTTCCGAAAGATGGCCGTTGTTATCGAGCACCAGCGCCTCGTCGAAGCCGGCGCGGTTGGCGTCCGTCTTGATCAGGGCGGAGTTGGCATAAGCGCCTGCTACCTTGCCCCGCGCCGGGATCACGTTATCGTCAATGCGCCGCCAGGAGGAAATCGTCACATGGGCGTTCGTGTCATTCTTGACATACGGCTCGTACGCCATCACAAACATGCAGAACTCGTCCCGAAGACCGTGCAGCTTCACGCCGATGCCAAGATCGGCTTTGTAGAACGTGGGGCGCAGGTAGATATCCTGTTGCCAGTGATCCGTGCGTAGCAGGTCGAGCGTCAGCTGGATCAAGCTTTCTTCATCATACACGGTTTGCATCGCCATCATGCGCGCCGAATGGAGCAGGCGCCGGAAATGATCGTAGGGACGAAAAACGAAGAGATGTCTCTTCTCTTCGTTCCAATAAGCTCTCATACCGCCGAAGACGGCTGTACCATATAGAAATCCATGGGTTGCGATACTAATTTTTGCATCTGAAAGCGGAACAATTTTTCCCTCAAAAAACGCGTGCTTCGAGAGATCCACCAGAACACCTCCAAAAAGGATAATCGGACCAACTCTTACATGAGAATTATACCTGATTCACTTTCCTGCCCCTTTGCCATGCCCGGTAGGGATGTGCCTATCTTGGGAGACATTTTCAACGATGCCGGCAAGCACCCGGCCTGGCAGATTTCACGGAATGGTCATCGACAAACTCTTGACGGGAACGAAATCCGCGGTAAAATCTAATTCGATAAACTTCGAATTAGTTAGAAGAGAGTCAAAATGAACGAGCAACCTGAAATGTTATCCTTTGTCAAAGCCATGGCGTCGGCTGAGCGCTTGCGAATCGTTGGAGTATTGGTCCGTGGAGCGGCGACGCAGGCAGAAATCGCCGAGCAGCTGCACCTGCCGGTGCGGGATGTGTTCAATCACCTGTCTTACCTCGTGCATGTCGGCATCGTCCGGGAGAACGAGGGAGTCTACGACCTGGACGAAAAAGCCATCGAGTCCTTTGCGCGTGGACAGTT
>DAITPI010000355.1:0-4931 GCA_036833655.1 Anaerolineales bacterium
CGGCTGCCTGCCAGCACGCACAACTCCCGAGCACGCGTGATCGCGGTGTAAAGCAGATTGCGCTGCAGCATGGTGTAATGCTGCGTGACGATCGGCATGACGACCGCGGGAAATTCGGAACCCTGCGCTTTGTGGACGGAGATTGCATAGGCAAGAGCCAGTTGATCCGCTTCACTCCAGTCGAATACCACGGACCTGCCATCGAAGTTGACCTTTAGATTCTGTTCGATCACATCCATCGACTGGATGAAGCCAATATCCCCGTTGTAGACATCCTTATCATAGTTGTTCTGGGTTTGCATGACCTTGTCGCCCAGGCGGAAAACGGTCCCAAACAGGCGACGCTCCGGCTTATTGTTCGCGGCTGGATTGAGCTTTTCCTGCAGGCGGTCGTTGAGGACGATCACTCCTGCCGGTCCGCGGTAGATAGGCGCCATCACCTGGATATCGTGGATAGCGTCAAAGCCGAATTTCTGCGGGATCCGCTCTGTGACGATCTGAATGATCCAGTCCGCCGCCGCAGCCGCATCCTCGGCGGGGAAGAGGAAGAAATCGCCTTCACTCTTGCCCTTCGGGAAATCCGGGAATTTGCCCTGGTTGATCAGGTGGGCATTTGTGATGATCTTCGAGTGGGCTGCCTGGCGGAAGATGGTGCTCAGGCGCGTGACCGGCACGACTCGGCTGTCGATCAGATCGCGCAGCACGTCGCCGGCGCCCACGGAGGGGAGCTGGTCCACATCGCCCACGAGCAGCAGGCGCGTCCCGGGCCGTAGCGCCTTGAGCAAGTTGTTGGTCAAGAGCAGGTCGAGCATCGAGGCTTCATCTACCACAAGGAAATCCAGGTCCAGCGGTTGTTCATCGTTGTGCTTGAACCCTTCCACCGGAGAAAACTCCAGTAGACGATGAATGGTCTTCGCCGGTCGACCGGTCGCCTCGGAGAGCCGCTTGGCTGCGCGCCCGGTCGGCGAGGCGAGGGCGTATTTCATGCCCTGCGCCTCCAGCGTGGTGATCAGCGCTTTCAGGCAGGTGGTCTTCCCGGTCCCGGGTCCTCCCGTGAGGACACTGACAGGATGGGTCAGCGCCATCTCGATTGCCGATTGTTGCTCATCCGAGAGGTGCTCGTCGGCGAAGAGAGTCCGGTTCACCGTCCGGGCTGTGGAGAACGCGCCTGCCAGAGTGTTCAAACGCTCTGCCACGCCCCTTTCCCCGAAATAGAGCGGCGTTAGATAGATAACAGAAGAACGATAGGCACCGGCGGCTTCACCAACGGCCGACTTGCCTTTTTCGTCTGTCACGTGGTTCAGCGGGACCATATCCGGGCGGACCCGGTCTTCCTGCGCCAGACGGTCCAGGGCAGGCGAGATCAAATCCGCCTGCACTTCCAACAACTCCACCGCCCGGCTCGCGAGCGACTCTCTGGGGACAAATACATGCCCCTCATTGATCATCTCATTCAGGGCAAACACAATCCCGGCTTCGATGCGCGAGGGATGGTCTACGGGCAATCCCAGGGCGCGGGCAATTTTATCTGCGGTTTTGAAGCCGACCCCGTAGATGTCTCGTTCCAGCTGGTAGGGATTCTTCTGGACGATCTCCAACGATTGATCCCCATAGGTCTTGTAGATTTTGACCGCCAGGTTGGTGCTGACGCCATGCCCGTGCAGGAACACCATGATCTCCTTGACCTGTTTCTGTTCCTGCCAGGCTTTGGTGATCTTGCCCGTCCGGTCCATGCCGATGCCGGGGACATCGAGAAGCCGTTCCGGGGCCTGCTCGATCACGTCGAATGTGTCTTCCTTGAATTTAGCAACGATACGCTCCGCAAGCTTCGGTCCGATCCCTTTGATCATGCCCGATCCCAGGTAGCCCTGGATGCCAGCCAGTGTTGCCGGCAGGGATTGCTCACAGACCTCGGCTTTGAACTGCGAGCCATGCGTCGGGTGCCTGCTCCATTGTCCCTGCAGGTGGAGGAACTCCCCGGGCGAGACCTCGGGCAAATTTCCTACCACGGTCGCAAGGCCGTCGAAGCTCAGGCTGGATTTCGGCGCCGCCTGCATTCCTTTCTGGTGCTCGGGGCGGAGGCGCAACACGGTATATCCATTTTCCGGATTGTAGTAGGTGATGCGCTCCACAGAACCGGTGAGTGTCTCCATAGGAATAAGTATACACGGCAAAGGCTCTCCGGGCTCGACGTGGGTCGCTAACACGCTGGAGCCATTCCCAAACAAAAACGTCTCACAAACCGTGAGACGTTTCGAGCGGAGAGGGCGGGATTTGAACCCGCGAACCTTTGTGGGTTACACGCTTTCCAAGCGTGCGCGCTAAGCCAGACTACGCGACCTCTCCGTTTTCGAACAGAAAAATTATACCAGAAATCAAAACCGACGAACCTTGCGAAGGGCAGGGTGACCCGGGCTGACCTTGTGGAGACCGACCTTCGCAAGGTTTTTAATGCTCAGAGGCGGTCGAAGACTGCCGCAATTCTTCGGAACCTCACAGGGTTACGGACCCTGTAGGAGCCTGGACGGTTTCCTTCGTGGTGAAAACGTTCTCAGTTATCCAGCGCGCCCTGGTTCACCCAGTCGCTGATGATCTGGACCTGCGGCGGCGTGAGCTTGGGTCCGCGCTTGGGCATCTTCTGCGTCGCAACCAGTTCCACCAGCAGACTGTCCGCAGCGTCGCCGGCAGTGACAACCGGACCGTTACTCGAACCGGCCATCAGACTGGCATGGGTCTTCAGATCCAGGCCCTCCTGGGTCCGCTCGCCGCCGTGGCAGCCGATGCAGCGGCTCTCGAACAGAGGCAAGATATCATTGGCAAAGCTAACCGTTGCCGCCTGGGCTGCTGGCTGTGTTGCGGCAGGAGGCTCCGTGGCAACTGCAGCTTCCGTGGCGGCAGCCGTATCGGTGGCGGCGAGGGTCGCGGTCGGTGCCTGGGTCGCGGGGACCGATGTCCCGGTCGGCGCAGATGTGGGCGTAGTATCCACAGACTGCGCGCCACATGCGGACAACAATCCGGCGGTCAAGAGAACGACGACGATCTTCACGTACAGTGACTTCATGTTTGTTTGCTCCTAGAAACCGTATAGAATGACGCCACCCAGGAACGCCAGCACGAGCGCAATACCAAAGCAGACCCCGTACGAGGCGGCATAGACGAAAGCGTTGGCTCGTCGAAAGAGATCCGGGTTGCGATAACGGACGATGCTGATGCCTGCCGTCAGGATCAATAGCAGGGTGGCAAGCATGATCTTGGCGCCGGCATTGGGCGCCTCCCCCACGTAGTTCTTGATGTTATCCATGATGCCGGTTATGCCGGCTGCCACGGTCCCGAGCGTGGCAAGCACGATATTTGCAAAAGCAGCCTGCTCCAGAGCCGGGCTGTTTCTCCAGTAGGCAAGCAGGATGAAAAGAAAGGCGGCGCCGGTGAGGGCGATCGGAAAGTGGACCAGCATGGGATGCGTGGGATGCACTTCCGTCAGGGCGTGGATGATGCGGCTGATGAGTTCCATCTTTTCTCCTCTGATCGTTTCTATAAGACCCTGGTGATTACCAGGGTCTTATATCCTACATATACGCTCGGCTTCGCAAATCAGATGTACCAAAATTGCAGATTATTACGCTCTCTTCCTGAGAAGTTACTCATCTCGACTCAATGGAATCGACTGATATCTGGATGTTAGGCAACCGGGTCGCTGTCCGAGGGCGGCGCAGGCGCAGGGGTCGCCGGGACCTGCCGCGTCAGGCGCCAGCCGCTGCGTGCAAACAGCCAGTAAATGAACCCGACGATGAGCGCCAGGACCAGGAGCCATCCGAGCAAGCGCAGAGGTCCGAACAAGCCGAAGCCCATCATCGGGAAGAACATCCCGGACGGACCGCGGCGACCGAAGCCGAACTCGTGCATGGGCATCCGGCCCCGGTCGAAGTCGTCGAAGTTCCGCAGGCCGGGACGCGTGGCATCGTCGTTCGCCGGCAGTCCCTGTATCTGCGCGCCCCGGGCAAAGCCAAAACGGTAGCCGGCGAAGCCGACAGCGCCCAACAGCCCGATCACCACGACAACGGCGAGAAGTGAGAGAAGTATCCGTCTCATAATTGAATTCCTTTCTATGCTGGAACCAAATGTAGCATAGGCGTGTAAAGCCCAGGTAAAAAACTTGTGTGGAAATTGTCAAGGTTTGCCGAAGTACTCCGCGTGACCTGCCTGGCCATGGGATTCCGCTCTGCAACAAGATGTCTATTTTCTTTCGGAGCGACTCGTTGTATGATGGATCTAGAGATAATTTTCGGGGCGCCGGCGCGCCTTCTCTCGAGATGGCTTAAGCCGAGGAACATCTATGTCTCGCACGTCACCGGCTGTCGATCGTTACCGGGTGTATCTGTTGGGCGCGTTCCGCGTCCAGCGGAAGTCACAGCTCATCTCCCTGCCTACCGAGAAAACCAGATCTCTGTTCTCCTATCTGCTCCTGCATGCGGGCGTACATTCCCGTGAGAAGCTCGCCACGCTATTCTGGGGGGATAGCTCGGAGGCAAAGGCGCGCGGCTCGCTGCGTAAAGCCCTGACCTTTTTGCGCAAAGCCCTTGGCGACGATGTGATCCTCGCCGAGGTGGAGAACGTACAGGTCAATCCGGACCTTCCCTTCTGGCTGGACGTATTTGAGTTCGAGCGCCAGGCGCGTATCTTTCTGGCTGACCCGTCGCCGGATCCTCAATCGATCGATATTCGTCTGTACCAGGGCGATCTGCTCGCCGATTTCTATGACGACTGGATCCTGCCCCTGCGCGAGCATTATCGCCTGCTGTACCTGGAAGTGCTGTTACGGATCGTAGATCGGTTCCGTGCGTTGAGCGAGTACAAATCGGCAATCGCGTATGCTCAGAAGCTCCTATCCCTGGACCCGGCCAATGAACGCGCCCACCAACACCTGATGTTTT
>DAITPI010000356.1:0-4927 GCA_036833655.1 Anaerolineales bacterium
GGGGCAGTGCTCAGCGAGGATCTTACCGGCTTTGGCGGTTGCCCAAGCCCGGGCGTCGTCGCCTTTGGTCTCCCATTCACTGTAGGGACGCCGGTCCATGAATTGCGGCATGAACAGCTCACGCATGTGCCTGCGGGTGTGCTTCTGCGCCAGGTAGTGCCCGCCCGGACCCACGTTGGCAATCGTCTCGAGAGCCAGTGTTTCGTCATCCACGACGATGCCCTGCATCATTTTGTGAACGATCGAGAAGAGCTCGCAGTCCATCATCATCTCGGCATACGACCAGATCCGGCTGCCGTGCAGGAACCCGCAGCCCAGCAGCATATCGGACATCACGATGCTCGCCATGAAGGTAGAGAGACTGCCATCCACGCCTGCCTGCCAGTTCGGCTCCTTGGCGCCCGTGGCAAAGGCGCCCATGGAAAGCGGAATGTTATAGAAGTCCGAGAGCACGTTGGTGGCTGCGCCGAAGAGATAATCTTCGGGTCCACCGCCGGTGTAGCAGCCGAGCCGCGGGTCGGAAGCGGTCTGCGCGGCGGCGTAGAAGACGGGCGCTCCCGGATAGGCCAGTTGCAGGAGAGCCGTCGCGGCAATCACCTCGGCGTTACCCACGGCGAGGTTGCCCGCCATCGTCACGGGACCTGTCGTCAGGCAGGCTGCCATGGTCATGAAGCCGGTCGGGATGCCATGCTCGGCCGCGATCAGGGCGGCGTCCAGGCTGCCGCCATCGTGCCCGAGTGGGGGAGCAGTGCATTGCATCAGTGACAGGACAGGTCGCTCGCGCAGCTTGCCCGGGCCGCCGGCGATCAGGGCTGCCATCTCCATCGCGGCTTCCGCTTCACGCACGTTGTAAATGCTCTCGGTCTGGACGTGCTTGGTGGAGTTTTCCCAGACCGCTCTGATCTCGTGCAGACCGCGCGCCTCGACCGGCGTATCCTGAGCGGAGACCGCCACCCAGTGGAAGGCGACCTCCTCGGTCGCGTCCGCGATGCGGACGATCTCTTCCACGTCGCGCAGGCACGAGGTCCGTTTTTGACCCGTATGGAGATCGATCACTTCCACGCCGCAGCCGTCCGTGCCGAGGTAGACGTGGTTACCATCCAGCGGCAGATCCTGCGCGGGGTCACGCGCCGCCAGCGGAAAGACGGGCGGGCACTTCTTGAGCGCCTCTTCGATGACGTCACCTTTGACCCGCACGATCTTTTTCTCGCGATCGACGGTCGCGCCGTTGGCTTCCCAGATGTCCAGTGCCCGCTGCGAGGGGAAGCGCACTCCCACGTGCTCGATGATCCACAGCGTGGCTTCGTGGATCTTGCGGACCTCTTCGCTTGTTAAGATTTCCAGCTTCAGCTTTGGATTGCTGATCGACTTGATGTTTTTAGACATAGTGCCCTCCCGAGGACTATATCTCTACTCTCTCGTCGTTGGTATAGTGGTGGTCTGTAGAACGGTACGTTGGTAATGGGTCACCGGCAGTTCGCGGGTTCGGATTTACCGATTACCAATTTGCCGATTACCAATTTACCGGGTACCAATTCCCAGTCTATTCCTTCCCCAACAATTGTTTTGCCAGCTTGACTGCGCCGATCGCATCTTCGGAGGTGCCGTCCGCTTTGATCTTTTCTGCCCAATCCTTGGTGATGGGGGCGCCACCGACGAGCACCTTGATGCGCGGGCGCAGACCTTCCTTATCCAGCTCCTCGATCACCTCGCGCTGGCGGACCATCGTGGTCGTCAGCAGCGCGCTCATGCCGATGATCTGGGCATCCACTTCCAGCGCCTTGCCGATGATCTTGTCGGCGGGGGCGTCTACGCCGATGTCGAACACTTCGAAGCCCGAGGCGCTGAGCATCGTCCCGACCAGAGTCTTACCGATCTCGTGAATGTCGCCTTCCACGGTGGCAAGGACCACGCGTCCCATCACTTCACGCGCTTCGCCGAGCTTGAGCAGCTCTGGCTCCAGGGTTGCGACAGCGGCTTTCATGGCTTCGCCTGCCATGACCAGCTCGGGCAGGAAGGCTTCGCCTTTGCCGAACTGGTCCCCGATGTAGTTGACGCCGACCACAAAGCCCTTTGTGATCGTGTCCAATGGGTGCATTTGCAGCTCGATGGATTTCTGAGCCAGCTCCACCGCCAGCTCGGCTTCGCCATCGATGATGCATTGCGCCATCTGCTTGTACAGCTCGTCGATTTGTACATTTTCGATCATAGAGCAATCTCCTTAATCATGATTTCTTCAGCAGGCTGGAGACCTGTTCTTCTTTTTCACGCAGTAATGCTGTGGGGATCCCGAGATACTTATCGAGCCACTTACCCGATTCCAGCAGGTGCTCGATGGATTTTTGAGCGGCCCGGAATCCATCCCTGCCCTTGAGTGCCTCCACAATGGCAACGTGTTCCTTAAGGGTATTGGCAGTGCTATCCGCGATCAGGCTGGGGTTACGGAACAATGCTTCGTACAACAGCCAATCCGGAAATGCGTTGGCAACAATGGCGTAGAGCTTGACCAGCAGCTCATTGCCGGAGGCTTCCGCGATGGCCGAATGGAATTCACGGCTGAGCTTGCGCTCCTCGGCCATTTCCTTCAGGCTGTCGTGTCTCTTCATCACCTCAATCATTCTTTCGAGGCCCGCGATCTGCTCGTCGGTGATATTCCTGGCTGCCTCCTGGGCAATGACCGCTTCGAGGAGCAAGCGCAATCCGTATGCCTCCACGACGTCTTTAGTAGACATGGCGCGCACCCGCACGCCCCGGTAGGGGACTCGTTCCGCCAGCCCGGCGGAGACCAGCAGATCCAGGCCTTCCCGCACAGGTGTCATGCTCACTCCCAACTGCGTGGCAATATCCTCCTGGCGGAGCCAGTCGCCGGGCTTATAGGTCCCGGAAATGATCTTTTCGTGCAATACATCGAAAATATCCTCTTTGAGAGGCCGCTTCTGGATTAATTCGGTTTCTTCAGGACGGGAATTGACAAGCATCTAGTACCTCAATGCTTGATATTATATATTATATATAATTTCTGGTACAGGAATTTTTGTGCTGAGGGCGAATGACAATCGTCACTTGTTCGCGCAAGGAGGTAGGTAGCGTCATTGACGGGACACAGAACCGGTGAGTGTCACGCCTCACTCTTCGGGTACTACGCCGACGTGACCTACTTGTCTATTCTCCTTTAGCATCCACGCCAGGGGAGAGGCGAGCAGCACCAGTCCCGTGGTCATGACCAGCACAGTCGGGAAGCCGTAATTCTCTGCCAGCGGTCCGGTGAGCAACATCCCCAGGGCGCCGGAGGAAAAGATGAAGCCCAGGATCAAGCCCGACGCCAGTGCCATGCCACCGGAGATGATCCGCTGCGCCAGCACGACCATGATGCTGTGCACGGACCCGGTACACGCCCCCGCCAGCGGAATCAACAGGTAAAGCCAGGGCGACCAGCCAATCTGGCTCATCATGTAGATGGGAAAAGCGGCAAGCAGCAGAGCAGTCGCCGCCACCTTGCGTTTGGCGTACTGGTCCCCGAAATAGCCGCCGATAACATTGCCCAGGGCGGAGCCGCCCATAAACAAGCCAGCTATGTTCCCATACGTCGCGGCGCCCAACCCCAGATCCTTGAGGTATTTGGGCACGAAATTGATCATGTTCGCCTGCGACCAGGATTGCAGTGTGGCGACAATCGCAAGCAGAACAATGAAGCCAACGCTCGCCTGCAGACGAACCTTATCGTCGCCGTGTGCCGGTCGGGGATGTGGCTGGTTGAAGCGCAGCTGATATGCCAGCGCAAGCCCGATCGGGATGGAGATCACCGGCAAAATGACCATGGCGGGCAGGCCGAGCCTGGCGAGGATCAAGCCTGTGAGGATGGGTCCGGCGAAATGGCCTAGCTGACCCGCCATGAAGAACAGCGAGGCGGCTGTGGTCTCGCGTCCGGCGAGGCGGTCCCGGCCCTGCAGCGTCGCCTGGACCGTGCCAACCGGATGAAACGAGGAGGAGCCCAGGGCGGCAATGATCAAGCAGACGAGCCCACCGGGGCCCGGGATGAAGATCGCGGCAGAAAAGAACACGCTCATCCACAGCACGCCGCCCGCAGCCAGCCAGCGCGGTCCCACGCGGTCGGATATCCAGCCGAAGAACGGCTGTGTGAGCGCCGACGCCCAGATGTAGATCGTGGAGATCAGCGCGATCTGGGTCTCTGTCAGCCCGAGGTAGGTCAGCAGGACGGGGCGGCTGCTGTTGAACACGTCCACGATCAGATGGCTGAAGGCGACGGACGAGAAGAGCGAGTCGAATAGTAAGGGCATCGTTGATTTGCTGTTTACGCTTGGGGAGTTACGATTGGGGATTGCTGATAGAGATGGTGCTGCTCGACATATTCGTACACAGGCTCCGGGAGGTAGTATCGGAAGGGCTTGCCTGCCGCCACCCGTTGACGGATCTCACGTGAGGCGATCTCGAGCAGCGGCGCCTCGACGTAATGAACCTTGGCGCTAATCCCGGGCAGCTCACGCTCGAGCTCCTGGAGATCGGTCTTTTCCCCGGGACGGCGCATCACCCCCACCCAGTGAGCGGCAAACAAAAGCTCTTTCGGCTCATGCCAGGTAGGTAGATCGTTGAGCGAATCGCCGCCAAGGATCGGCACGATCTCTACGTCCGGGTTCTGCTCCACCAGCAGCTTGATCGTATCGACTGTGTAATGCGGACCCGGTCGATTGAGCTCGATATCCGAAATCTCGAAAGCCGGCTCGTCTTCGATGGCGAGTCGTACCATGGCGAGCCGGTGCTCCAGGGAAGTGATCAACTGGTCCTGCTTGTGAGGGGGATCGGGGGTGACCGTCCAGAGCACACGGGACAGTCCAAGCTGAGATCTGGCTTCCGACGCCAGGATCAGGTGCCCCACATGCGGCGGGTCGAATGTCCCGCCAAAAAGACC
>DAITPI010000357.1:0-4915 GCA_036833655.1 Anaerolineales bacterium
GCGCCGCCACGGATGATCTCCCTGGAGATCTCCCCCGGCAAATTGTCGGGCAGCGCTGCCACGTTCAAAGCCAGGAAGGGCTGCCCGCCCATCGCATACACATCGGAGAGGCTATTCGCCGCTGCGATCGAGCCGTAATCATACGCATCGTCCACCACCGGGGTGAAGAAATCGGTAGTGACCACGATGGCGCGCGCCTCGTCCAGTCGCCAGACTGCCGCGTCGTCAGGAGCCCGCAGACCCACCAGCAGGTCCGGGAACGCAGAGGGGTCGAACATATCCTGGATGGGACGCAGCACCTGCGTCAGCGCTTCAGCGCTTAATTTGGACGCTCAACCCGCGCAGGCAGAGAGTGTCGTCAGGCGGATCTCGTGTCCAGTGTGTGGAATGGGCATCATTGTCCTCAAAAAACACCAGCAACCATTGCTGGTTGCCGGTCATTTTACACTAGTTGCCGATTCCCGATTGCAGTTATGGGGTGGTAGCCGGCGTCGTCGGGACCGTCGTGGGGGCTACAGTGGTATTCGGCAATGGCAAAATAAATTGATTGCCGCTTGGGATAAATATCGTTTGGACGCCCGGGGACAGTTTCAGAATGTACTGGTACTGCAAGATCTCTGGATTTTTTTGAAGCGACTGACCGATCAATTCATTGGCTTTTGCCTGCGCTTCCGCCTGCAGAATTTGCGCCTGTGCCGCACCCTGCGCCGCGATGACCGCGGCATCTGCCTGGCCCTGCGCTACCTGGCGTGCCTGTTCGGCTTCCTGTTTCTTCTGTTCAACAGTCAACCTGGCTTGCTGCGCCTGCTGCTCGGCAATTTGCTTTTGCTCCACAGCCAGGGCATACTCCTCGCTAAAGTGGATGTCGCGCAGGACAAAATCAATCAGGAGTAAATTGTTGTTCGATAAGCTCTCCCCGAGCTGGTCGGTAATGGCTTGCACCATCTCAGCACGTTTGGTCGAAATCACCTCTTCTACACCATATTGCGAAACCGCATCACGGATCGCGCCGCGCGCTTCAGGGCGGACGATCCCATCTTCATAACGGTTTTGCCAGACGATGTGCAGCGGCACCACTTTGTCCGGATCGACCTGGTAAATGACCGAAGCATCCAGGATGACTTCCTGCCCGTCTTTTGTGCGGGCGCGGATCGAGTCATCGCCCCTTACTTGTCCCTCATTTGTTGCTGCAGACATGGTGTAATTCTGGTTTGAGATTGAGTAGGTCACCACTTGTTCAACGACAGGAAGGATCCAGTGGAGGCCCGGCTTAAGAGCTTCGGGCCGTACGCCGCCTGCCCTAACGGTCTTAACGACGCCCCGCTCGTTGGATTCAACGTACACTAAACCTGCTCCAAGCGTGGACAGTACTGCTGCTACTACAAGTACTATTAATGCTGTAGAACCGATTCCCTTTGAATTCTGGCTGCGCCCTGTGCGAACCAGAGCCAGCACACCCAGACCAATGGCTGCAAGCCATGCAAAACCAGCGGCTGCGCGAATGACATCAACGATATTCATTGTTCCTCCGATGATAGGTTGAAAGAATTATACCGCCATGATAGCATAGCGATATGCACACGGGAAAAGGCCAGGTGCTCGAGCTGATTCTGGAGGACGAAAGCCATTATGTGCGCGTGGCATGTCCGCCAGAGATAGTACCGGCGCCGGGCCAGTACCTGCTTGCCGCAGACAGGCTGGATCTGCCTCTACCGATCCCACTGTTCTATACGGATTCTGCGCCCCAGGGTTTCATCGCTTTGCCCTCGGCACCCGTCCTCTGGAATCCGGGAACCGGGCTAGATGTACGCGGTCCACTCGGACATGGATTTACCCTTCCCGTTGCAGCTCGCAAAGTGTGCCTGGTGGCATTCGAGGCTTCACCTGCGTATTTACGAGGCTTGATTGCACCGTCTTTAAAACAGGACGCAGCCCTCGTGCTGCTCTGCAATTCGACCCCGGAAAATCTACCGGATGAAGTCGAAGTGCAGCCACTGGCTGCACTTTCCGATATGCTGGATTGGGCGGATTATGTTGCGTTTGTGGTCGAGCGGGAGAGCCTGAACGTTCTGCGAGGACAATTCGGAAAAGGGATTGCTCGCGCGGCTGGATGTGAGGGACAGGTTCTCGTTCATGCGCGGGTTCCCTGCGGCGGACTTGCCGACTGTGGCGTTTGTGCAGTCACCCTGGAGTCCGGCTGGATGCTCGCCTGTAAGGACGGACCCGTCTTCGATTGGAAAGAGCTGTTGTAAGAGGAGTCGATGACTCGAGTCGTTGCGCTCAATCGTCCAACGTCGGAAGAACCTGGAGCTCCACCGTGCTGGCGGATATGTTCAAAGAGCGCAAGATTGTCCGCGAATCTTCGCCAACGGACGCCGATGAAACCATTCGCGATGATTCGCGGAAATTCGTGGATCGCAACTTTCCGCGGAAAGGCTTACCGAGAACTCCCAAGCCCTTAGAACCAGATCCGGAACGATGTCTTGGTCTTTCCGCCCATCCCCTGGTAGGCGACGAAGACTTCGATCGGCACAAGTTCCCCCTGCTTTTGATCTGAAAAATTGAACGTCACACTGCCAAGCCCGGCGCCATCCGTGGTGAAGAAATAGTCTTCGGTGCGGCCGCCGGGCCAGTGGATGGTCGTCTTGCCAGTGGCATTCGTGACTGCCTGCCCCGTCTGGCTCTGGACAATGACGAACACGGTCTGCTGTCCGCTCGGGCGCGTGACCGATTTGCCGACAAACGCTCGGATCCGGATCGAAAGGATCGGGTTGATGGTGGCATCCAGCGGGCTCACGGGCCGCAGCAGAGCTGGGCTCTCGCCAAGCTGGTCGAAGTACAGGCGACCGAGATCGGTGAGCACGACCCGCTGTCCCTCGGGGCGGTCTGCGCGCCATTCGAAGCGCGCCTTCTCGAAATACTGCACGATCAAATTCTTGTGGAACTCGAACGGCGAGATCGGGTTACCAAATTGCGCCGCGCCGCCGTTGTCTTTATAGAAATCGAGGAAAGAAAAACAGACCGAGTATCCGGTCGGAAAGAGGTCACAGCCCGCCATGTTGTTCAAGTTAAGCTGGTCGGCTGGCTGATATGTGGCTTGCCCGAGGAGGGAAAGCTGGACGCGCTGATCTTCGGGCAATTCGGCGTGCCATTCGAAACGGGCGCGCTGAAAGTACTGGACCGTCCTTCCATCCTTGGATGTGATTTGTTCGGTGATGGGATATCCAAACACGAGCTGGGGGTCTGGCACGCCTCGATAGAACCGCAAAAAGTCCCCTTTTACGCTGTGTCCTGTCTCCGGGAAGAACTCTACCGCGGTTGTCTGGGCTTGTGCTGTACCCCACTGGCTCAGCAGTATGGCAAGGACAAGCATTGGCACGGTGAATCGCCAGATCGCTTTCATCGGATTCATTATACTCAGGCGCCCCTGTGCCAAACCTTCCAGTTTGGATAGCCCCCTTGCGAGTGCCTGTGTGCTTCAGGCGGAATTCAAGAGCGCCTGGACGATCCGTTCTGCGGCATGTCCATCGCCGTAGGGATTTGCTGCGTGCGCCATCGCCGCGTACGCCGCTGGATCATCCAGGAGGTGGTTCGCTTCGCGGACGATGGCGCCGGTTTCGGTGCCGACGATCTTGAGCGTACCCGCCTCCACGCCCTCCGGTCGCTCGGTGGTCTCTCGCAAGACCAGGACGGGCACACCCAGCGAGGGCGCCTCCTCCTGCAGCCCGCCGGAGTCGCTGAGGATCAGCGCGGCATGTTTCATGAGATGCACCATGGGCCGGTAATCCAGCGGACCCAGCAAGGTCACATGCGGAACGCCGCTTAAGATCCGGTTGACGGGCTCCTGCACCCGCGGGTTGAGGTGCACCGGATAGACGATCTCGACGTCATCCCGCGAGGAGAGCTCCCGGATTGCAGAACAGACATTCTCCAGCGGTTGCCCAAAGTTCTCGCGGCGGTGGGCTGTCACGAGAACGAGTCTCTGTCTACCGGGTCTACTTATCCCAAGCCTTTTCATTAGCGTGGCAATTTCCTGCGGCTCTTCTTGCTCCACCACAAACTGTAGGGCATCGATGACGGAATTACCGGTGACCAGGATGTTCTCTTCCTCTACACCTTCCCGCAGCAGATTTCCTTTTGCCCACTCGGTGGGGGCGAAATGCAGATCAGCTATCACCGTTGCAATGCGACGATTGATCTCCTCCGGGAACGGGTGCCACTTGTTGTGCGTCCGCAAGCCTGCTTCCACGTGACCCAGCTTGATGCGGTGATAGTAGGCGAGCTGGGACGTCGTCACGACGGTCGTTGTATCTCCGACCACCAGGATCCAGTCCGGTTTGAAATTGCTCAGGACCGGGTCGAGATCGGTAAAGATAGAAGCGCTGATCTGGGCAAGCGACTGTCCATCTCGCATCAGGTCCAGATCGTAGTCCGGCTGGATTTCGAACAATGCCAGCACCTGGTCGAGCATCTGCCTGTGCTGCGCCGTGACGCAGACACACGATTCAACCCCGGGCGTTTGCTTCAATAACCGCACGATCGGCGCCATTTTGACGGCTTCCGGACGCGTGCCAAAGACGGAGAGGATCTTCAATGTCAGCGTTCCTGTGAGAGACTTACGGGCCTTGCCGGACGGAGTCTCTCTTATTGACGCCCAGCCGATGCAGCGCGAAGCCTGCCGCGCTCCATGCGGCTTCCTCCCAGGCGTTGACACAATCGATCGCTACCCGAGCAGGGGTTCTTGCCGTAATCTCTGTGGGGCGGAGCTGAACGAACTGGCTGTGCCGCACGAGCAACAAGATGGCATCGGCTTCCTCCAGCGCGGACTCGAGGCTGGCTGCCATGTGCACGCCTTTGATCTCCGCCTGCGGCTTGAAAGGCTCCCAGGCGGTTACCCGCGCTCCCTCCGCCTGAA
>DAITPI010000358.1:0-4904 GCA_036833655.1 Anaerolineales bacterium
TGTGCCAGTACGTGGACCGTGTGCTCCAGATGCAGGATGGCAAGCTGGTCCGGATCTACGAGACCAAAGATGAGATTATGGAACTGGCGATGGGGACAGTGAAACACTAAGACAAAGACCTCCGAAGGATCGACTCTTCGGAGGTCTTGTTTCAATCTGCAATTACCAATTACCACTTACCCCCAGGTTACGCCGTCTCCAAATACCGCTCGATCTCATAATCCGTCACATGGATGCGGTACTCGTCCCACTCTTCCCACTTGGCACGGTTGAAGGCTTCATAAGCAACTGGACCGAGGGCGTCGATCAGAACCTTATCTTTCGCCAGTTCAGTCAGGGCTTCCGCGAGCGAACCGGGCAGCTCACCGACGCCCATCTTCTTGCGCTCCTTCGTATCGAGGTGATACAGGTTGACGTTGTTCAAGGGCTTCGCCGGAACGAGATTGTTGTCGATGCCATCCAGCGCCGCGGCAAGCATGCCGGCGAACGCCAGGTACGGGTTCGAGGACGGGTCCGGGAAGCGCAGCTCGGCGCGCATCGATTTGTTACGCCCTTCGGTGTAGCGCGGGATGCGGATCAGCGCCGAGCGATTCTGCTGCGCCCAGCCGATGTAGACGGGAGCCTCATAGCCGGGCACGAGGCGCTTGTATGAATTGACCGTCGGTGCGACCAGAGCGGCAAGCCCGCGAGCGTGTTTGAGCTGGCCGGCGATGAAGGAATAGGCGCAGCTCGAGATATGCAACTCATCGTTCTCGTCGAAAAAGAGGTTATTACCATCCCGGTCGAAGAGACTCTGGTGGCAGTGCATACCGGAGCCATTGATCCCAAAGACCGGCTTGGGCATGAAGGAGGCTGTCAGCCCGTGTTGCGCGGCGATCGCCTTGACGGTGTACTTCAGGGTCAGCACATTATCGGCTGCCTTGACCGCGTCCGCGAAGCGGAAGTCGATCTCGTGCTGGCCGAGAGCCACCTCATGATGCCCGACTTCCACTTCGAGTCCCATGGAATGTAAGGCTTCCATCAACGCGGTGCGCACGCGCACCGCTTCATCGAACGCGGAGAAATCAAAATAACCGCCCACGTCATGCGGCACCGGGTGAACGCCGTTGCCATTGCCGCCGGCTTTGAACAGGAAGAATTCCGGCTCGGGTCCGATATTGTAGGTCCAGCCGCGCTGGGCGATCTTCTCCATGAGCCGCTTGAGGACACCGCGCGGGTCCCCTTCGAAAGGCTTGCCATCCGGCATGTAGATGTCGCAGAAAATGCGTGCCCGGCGGCGTTCCATGGAAGACCACGGCAGGACCGCGTAGGTGGCCGGGTCGAGCCGCAGGTGCATATCGCTCTCCTGGATGCGGGCGAACCCTTCCACCGATGAGCCATCGAACCAGACGCCGTCCTCGAGGGCGCCGTCCAACCCGCTCACCGGCATGTCCACGCTCTTCACTGCCCCGGTGACATCGGTAAACTGCAATGAGATAAACTTGACTTCGTCTTCCTTTACTCGTTTGATCAAATCCTTTGCGTCCATTTTTTCTCCTTTGTGATTGACTTCGAATTTCCAACTGCGCAATGCAGATTATGGATGAATAAAAGAGGGGAAGGGTTAATCGTCGCCGTCCGGGACGGCCTGCAATGGTTGGGTCTTGACTTTGCGCAGTCGTGCGCTATTGATCAGCACGACCGACCCGATGATGATTGCCGCCGCTACGAGAATGCGTCCGTTCAAGACCTCATCGGCAAGCAGACTTCCGAGGAAGACCGCCACGACCGGGTTGACATACGCATACGTGGACGTCAGCGAGACGGGTGCATTGTGCAGCAGCCAGCCATATGAAACGAAGCCCACCAGGGATCCAAAGGTGATCAGGTAGAGCAATCCGAGCCAGGAGCGGGTCGAGACCATCCCGAGGCTGAATCCGTTCAACTCGCCTTTGATCAGGCTGACGACGAAGAGCGCCACCGCGCCCGTCAGCATCTGCATGCCCGTCGACAGCAGCGTGGATCTGGGCATATCTGCGCCCCGGGCATAGATGGATCCGAGCGACCAGAAGAATGGGGCGAGCAACAACAGGATCGAGCCGAAGCGATCGATGCTCTCTCCCCCGCCCGTGATTTCCGCCGGACCAATGAGCAGGAACACACCTCCGAATCCGATGATCAGACCCAGTATCGCCTGCCAGGTCGGTTTGGTCCCTCCGGATCGCAGAGCCTCAAAGAGCGTCAGCCAGAACGGTGAGGTGGCAATCATCAGCGCCGCAATGCCCGAAGGAACGGTCTTCTCTGCCCAGCCGACCAGCCCGTTACCGCCAAGCAGCAGCGCTGTCCCCACAATCGCCGTGGATCTCCAGTTGCCAGCTGTGGGCGCCGGGTCGCCTGCTGTCCGTCGCCAGATGTACAGGATCGCGCCTGAGATCAAGAAACGCAGGGCAGCATGCAGGAATGGTGGAATGGTCTCCACTGAGAAGCGAATCGCAAGATACGTAGAACCCCAGACAATATATAGTGCCAGTAAAGCAATCCAGACTTTCGTTTTCATTCGAATCCTTTGTATTCCAATGCGTTGGTTGAGTAGCCCCGTGCTTGTCGGGGCATACCGAAACCAGGAATTCCATAGTCACTTGGCATTGCTGGTTTCGATACGCTCGCAAAGAGCGCTCGCTACTCAACCAGCGATACTGTGGCAAACTCTCTCGCCAGCAGCGCCTTCTTTCGCAGCGCGCCGTAGCGGTAGTTCCCAAACTCGCCAACCTTGCGGATCACCCGGTGACAGGGGATCAACACCGCGATCGGGTTGTGCCCCACGGCTGTGCCAACCGCCCGCACCGCGCCCGGGTTGCCGATCCTGGAAGCGATCCCCGCATAGGTGGTCACCTCGCCCGCCGGGACCTGCAGCAGCGCCTCCCAGACCTTCAGCTGGAAGTTCGTGCCGCGCAAGTGCACGTTCAACGGCTTGCCACGATGGCTGTATCGCAGATCAAAGATTGGCTCGATCAGTCCCACCGTGGACCGGTGGTCCTCGATCATCTTAGCCTGTTTCCAGTCTGCAACCAGGTCGTCAATCGCATTGCCTTCGCTCGTCTGCACGAAACTCAGGTGACAGATGCCACGCTCGGTGGTCGCGATCAGGCACTTGCCAAAAGGCGTGGGATGGATCCCATAGCGAATCGTCACGCCCGCCCCGCCTGATTTGTATTCGCCCGGCGTCACAGCTTCGGTCGTCACGAAGAGGTCGTGCAGGCGTCCCAGGCTCGAGAGCCCGACCTGGTGCGTGGTCTCGAGCAAATTTTCAGACCGGGCGAGCAGCTGCTTGGCGCCTTCCTTGGTCAGAAATTGCAGAAAGCGCTTCGGGCTTACGCCTGCCCAGCGGGTGAACAATCTCTGGAAGTGATACTCGCTCAGCCCGATCTGGGCTGCCACCTCTTCCAGCCCGGGTTGGTCCTGATAATGGTTTTCAAGGTACAGGATCGCCTGCTCGATGCGCAGGTAATCTTCGGATAACTGTCTCGTGTCAGGGATGTCCATAGTTGTCTCCTTTCCTTGGCATTCTACGAACATTCCTCATTCCTGCCGACCCGATTCTTGCTCTTCTGCACCCCTCTCCCCCTGGGAGAGGGGCTGGGGGTGAGGGGCAAACAAAAAAGGCATGCCCCGGGCATGCCTTAACCAATAGCCTTGCTATTAAATAAAACAGCCCTTCCATATGCACTCACACCAAACATGCAGAATAGCCCATGTCTGGCTCACTGCGCCTGCCTTGTCCCGGTCGTTACCGACCGGCTTTCGACCCGAGCAACAGAGTTTTTTTAAACTGCTGCTCCTGACGCTTGCTTCGGAAGGGAGAAAGGAGTCTGTGAAAACTCCAGAGGCATCCGCTGATCAAATCCGATTTTTTCACCTTGTTCCCCTCGCCCCTCGGGAGAGGGGTTAGGGGTGAGGGCGATTAGCGCCCCGTTCGCACGGGGGAACCTCCACCTCGTGATCCCGTTGTGTGTAAAAGGCGCTGACGAAGTCGTCTAACGCCGTCGGGACCCAGCCGCTAAATCTCCGTTATTCAGTTGTCAACCTGCTCTACAATGGCGGCGATTGTACACGCGCCCAGGAGCTTCGTCAAGCCCGAAAATGGTGATTGAATTCTGTGTCCATTCTGGATAATATGTTCTTACCCGATTAGGGCTCATTATTCTTACCTTTCTTTTCGAGGTGATCATGCAGACAAAACACTCTATTCCGGATTATGTGCGCGTCGTCAAACAGGGGATTGCAAAGAACTTCCCGAGCGAACGATCGAAAAAAGTCATTATTGTGGGAGCAGGCCTTGCCGGGTTATCCGCCGCGTATGAATTGTTGCAGGCCGGGCACGACCCTCTGGTGCTCGAGGCCCAGCACCGGGTAGGCGGACGAATCTACACGCTGCGCGAGCCGTTTGCGCGCGGCTTGTATGGCGAAGCCGGCGCGATGCGCATCCCCCGCTCGCATGCACTGACCATGGCTTACATTGAGAAATTTGGCTTGCAGACCTGCGACTTCGTCATGGGCAACCCGCAAGCGCATGTCTATGTAGGTGGAGTCAAGCGGCGCCTGGCAGACGTGCAGGCAAACCCGGAGCTGCTGGGGTTCGAGGTCACGGACGCAGAGAAGGGACAGCTCTCCGGATTTTACTGGGAGCAGACCATCCGCCCGCTGGTCGAGAAGATTGAAAACGAAGGCGAAGCGGGCTGGGAACAGATCTATGCAGAATACGATCAGTATTCCGTGCGAGAGTTCCTGGAGCTCAAGGGCTGGTCGGAGGGCATGATCGAGATGTTTGGCTTGCTAAATAACCAGGAAGCCATGATGAACTCGTCGTTCCTCGAGCTGTTCCGCGAAGACGGCGGAAACTATTACACGGACATGTGCCAGCTCGC
>DAITPI010000359.1:0-4899 GCA_036833655.1 Anaerolineales bacterium
CTCCTGCCCTGGAGGAAAACATCGATACTTCGCCGGACGCGTCCCCGCCGATGGATGCGAGCGATAACATTTGGCAGAACTGGCTGAATCGACTGGGCTCCGTACTATCGGCGCGTGCCCGACGCCGGACTCTGGTGACCAAAGAATCATCCCTCCCTGGAGCCGAGGCGGTACCGGTCCCGATGGAGTCCGAAGTTCCCCTGGAGGCAGATCTGCCGGGGCTTCCCATTGAGAATTCGGACGAGATCTTCAAGGAGATCGGGCGCGAGCTGCGGGCGCGGCGTGAGCTGCTGAGCCTGCATTTCGGCGAGGTGGAGAGGAATACCCACGTCAAGGCACACTATCTCGACGCCCTCGAACGGGGCGCGCTGGACGAGCTGCCTTCCACCGTGCAGACGCGCGGGATGCTCTCGAACTACGCCACCTTCCTCGACCTGGACGTGGATGTGCTGCTCCTGCGTTTCGCAGATGCCTTGCAGGCGCGGCACCGGGAGCGCAATCCCCAGAAGCCGCCGCGCAAACCGGGCCAGCCGATCATTGCGAACATGCCCCCGGTCCGGACGTTTATCGCCGGAGATATGATCTTCGGGGTGGGAATGGCTGTGCTGCTCGTTGGCTTTGCCATCTGGGGTGTGAGCCGGGTGATGACCATCCAGAGCCAACGAGAGGTCAACCCGACGGCGCCGTCCATCTCGGATGTGTTGCTGGCCTCGCCAGATCCATCCCTGTTCACTGCTACACCGACGTTCCTGCCGGTGGAAGCATTCCCTGGCGCACCGACCGTGACCGTGGAAATCCCGACGCAGAACGTGAATGCGGAAGTGCAGCTAAATCTCGTCGCCGTGGAGCGCACCTACATGCGTGTGATCGTGGATGGGGAAGTGGAATTCGATGGGCGCGTGGTTCCGGGGAACGCTTATCCTTTTGAGGCGGAGAACCAGATCGAAGTCCTCGTGGGGAGCGGGGCAGCCATCCGCACTGTTTATAATGGGCGGGACCTGGGGCTCATGGGAACCTTTGGGCAGGTGGTGAGTAATATCTATTCGGCGACGGAGATCATCACGCCGACCGCCCAGCCTAGCCCCATGCCTACCATTACGCTCACGCCAACGCGGACGGCAGTCCCCACCTCGACGCTGCGTGCATCCAATACACCGGTTTCGTCCGCGACGGCGGTACCATAAAGATATGGAGTCCGTCCAGGAGCTTGCTCCTGAACCCCATAAGTTAAGGATTCTTATTCGTGTCGAAAAATACATTTCATCTTGTCTCTCTTGGTTGTGCGAAGAACACTGTGGATTCCGATTCCATGGCGCAGCTTCTGATCCGCGATGGTTACCGCTCCGTGGAAGATCCGCAGCGTGCGAACGTGTTGATCGTGAATACCTGCGGCTTCATCGGACCTGCCAAAGAAGAATCGATCAACGTCTTGCGCGAGCTTGCCGAAGGAAAACGCGCCAACCAGATCCTGATCGCGGCGGGATGTCTCACCCAGCGTTATGGCTCCGAGGTGGCGGTCAAAGTCCCGGGTATCGACGGGGTGCTGGGGACGCGTCGCTGGATGGATATTGTCCAGGTGGTGCGTGAGCTGCGCAAGGGACCGCACCCCGAGCCGCTTTATCATTTGCCCGAGGCAGCCAGGACAGTCGGGACGGATGAACACGAGGCGCTGCGAGTCTCTGTGGCGGGAGCGAGTGCCTATCTCAAGATCGCAGACGGATGTCGCCGTCCCTGCGCTTTTTGCGCGATCCCGCTGATCAAAGGCACAGCCGTCTCGCGCCCCGTGGATACGATCGTGGAGGAAGCGCGGCAGTTGCGCGATGCGGGCGTGCGCGAGCTGATCCTGATCGCGCAGGACACAACCGATTACGGTCACGATCTGGGCTTGAAAGATGGCTTGGCGGTGTTGCTCGAGCAGCTGACCGATTCCGTTCCCGACATGGATTGGATCCGCGTGATGTACGCCTATCCCGGCTATGTGACCGACCGGCTGATCGAAGTCATGGCGACCCGCAAGCAGGTGTTGCCCTATCTGGATATGCCACTGCAGCATGCGCATCCCAAGACCCTGTATCGCATGCGCCGCCCGTCGAACATCGACTGGGTTCACCGCACGCTTGGCAAGATGCGCGCTGCCATGCCTGACCCTTTGACAGGCTCCGGGCGACGCCTGGCTCTCCGCACGACGTTCATTGTCGGTTATCCCGGCGAGACGGAACAGGAGTTCCAGGCGCTGATGGACTTCGTCCGGGAGATCCGCTTCGACCGGGTGGGCACCTTCCAGTTCTCGTTCGAGCCCGGGACGACAAGCGAGCCGCTCGGCGATCCTGTCCCGGCTGAGGTGAAGCAGGAGCGCTATGAGCGTCTGATGGAGCTGCAACAGGGCATCTCGCTGCAGGTTAATCAATCCTATGTGGGCAAAACCCTGGACGTGCTGGTCGAAGGCCGTGATAAAGGGATTGCGATTGGTCGTTCGTATCGGGATGCGCCTGAGATCGATGGTATGGTTTTCATCGAGGGAAACGCCAGGATCGGCGAGATCATCCCCGTGAAGATCACCGGCGCGATGGCGTATGACCTGACCGGCCTGCCGGAGAAGCAATCCATTCCCCTTCAAGTTCATATTTGATTCTGATGATATCGCTCCGCAGACGAAAAGCTGCGGGGCTTTTTCTTGATATGAGCCTCCCAACAAAAGTGAAGACTCCAATAGAGAAGTTTTGCTATACACTGGGTTCATATGCGATCATGGAGGCTACAATGAAAAAAATCTTATCAGGTCTGGTTCTTTCTGTTTTTGTCCTCAGCGTACTGGCTGCAGCTGCGCCGCTGCCCAATACCACAATCACATTGGCGCAAGGTCTGCCTGACACCATGAACATTGGGGAACTTGCGACCGTACGTGTGCAAGCGACAAGCGATCGGCAATTTCTATTTGCCCAGGCGCTTCCGTCATTTGAATATGTAGGAAAAGGTGTGGTCGCAATACAGGGCGGGGACCATCAGGGGCGGGGTACATCGGCAACGCTTCAAATCACCTTCCAGGCAAAAAGCTCGACCACGAAAATGCCGGGTGGCGTTGCTCCTGTCCATGTCGTCGTGGGAGTCCGCTATCCGGGCGGATATGTCGCGGTGCAGGATTATCTGTTCCATGTCGCGGTGCCGTGAAGGCACCTGAATGCTGAATAAACGGAAACAGCCCATCTCGCAAAGACGGGCTGTTTTTGAATCTGCGGACGTTAGGAAGCTCGGGCAAACGCCGTCGCCAGCAGGATCAGCACGGACAAGCCAAAGTTCATTCGTAGCAGCAGAATCTCGCGGCGGCGCAGTAACTCCAGCTGTTCGGGATTGGGGTTCTTCTTCGAGCGGACGATGGCACGGCGGATGGCAGGAATCACTTCCCAGGTCTGGATGGCGCTGACGACCACCATCACGACTCCCAGCAAGTGTTTGCTCAGGATCGCCACAGACCACTGCGTGCTAACCGAGAGAAACCCATCGTAATGCGGGTTGACGCTCATCTGGAACAAGCCAGTGAGCACGAGCAGCATCATGCTGAACCAGGCGATCGGCTCGAGCCTCTTCTGCATGGCTTCGATGAAGACTAGCTGGCTCTCCGGGCTGAGCGAGCGCTTCATCGCGGGCAGCACCAGGAAGGAAATACCTGCCAGACTACCCACCCAGGTCACTGTGGCGAGGAGGTGTAGCCAGTAGATAAGCGCCAGTGCCCAGGCGGGTGGGGCAGCGATCATGGCGAGGGGGTCGTCGGCGTTTCCGTTGGAACTGCTACCGTGGGAGGCACCTCGGTGGTGGCACCGGCTGTAGGTGGCGCGACCGTCGTCAGCAGCGAGGGATCAATCGTGGGCGTCACCGAGAGAGTCAGTTCAATCGTTGGAGTGGGCGGGTAGCACTCGTTGTACGCCCGCTCGAAGCCTTCCTGCGCCTGGGCGTCGAGTCCGCCAATCGCCTGCGCATTCTGGTATTGCGTGACGGCGTCACAATACTGGCCCTGTTCCACGAGCTGATCGCCGTAGCGCATCGAGGCTTCGAAGAACCGCTGTGAGACCGTGCTCGTGCCATCCCAGAGCCCCGGGTAACCGGCATAGACCTGCTGGAAGTAGAACAGTGCCTGTTCCCAGTCCAGCTCCCAGAAGGAAGCGCCGATCAAGTAATAGCGTGCCCCTTCGCGCAGGGCAGCCGAATCCCGGTCGAGCGGACCGAAGCGCTCGGCCAGCGTGAATTGATAAATCCCGCCTTCCAGGTTGCCCTGCTGGGTGATCAAGTTGTAGCCGTGGTTGCGCAGTGCAAAATAATACATGCCGTCCACCTGGCCTGTCTTGTAGTTTGGATCGAGCTTGCGGATCTGGTCGAGCGTGCCAATGGCGCCGGGCCAGTCCTGCGCGGCAATCTGTTGTTGTGCCTGCGCGAATGCCTGCTCCGCGCCGCTGAAATCTGGCGTGGGACTGAGCGAAGGCGTGATCGTGGGTGTGGGCTGATTGCTCAACACCAGCACCTCGGTCAGTTTTTGCTGGGCTCCCGGGAAGGTGGGATTGTGGGCGATAATGAATTCGAGTCGCTGCCGGGCATTCGCATAGCGACCAAATTCAATGTCCACGAGTGCGTACTGGTACTGCTCGCCTAATTGCTGCGAGATCGTCGAAGATTGGTTTTCCCTGCGTGTGGAAATCGCCGATCCATAGCCTGCCAGAATCGCAAGGACCAGGATGACGATCAAGCCAAGCGCATTGAACAGCATTGTGCGTCCACGCCAGCTTCGCTTAATAGTAGTAGTCGGTTGTGTGCTTCCAAGATTTTCAGACATAGTTTAATTATATCCCAAGGATTTATCTGCCTTGCCAGGGATTGCGCCAACCCTCGCAAGGCCTTCATAAGGTGAGC